>JBEKSK010000150.1:0-7819 GCA_049517155.1 Solirubrobacteraceae bacterium | reverse complement strand
CGGCCCGCTGGGAGGAGGCGATCGACGCGATGCGCGCCTCGCGCGGGGCGATTCGCGCCGTGACCGACGATGAGATCCTCTCGGCCTATCGGCTGCTCGCCGCCACCGAGGGGGTGTTCTGCGAGCCCGCTTCGGCGGCCGCTGTGGCGGGGTTGCTCAAGTACGGCGCCGACGGCGCCGAGCGGATCGCCTGCGTGCTCACCGGCCACGGTCTGAAGGACCCCGACGTAGCGCTCGAGCAGGTCGGCGCGGTCGTCCCGTGCGAGCCGCAGCTGCGCGCAATCGAGCGCGCGGTGCTCGGCTAGTGGCCCGTCTCCTCGCCAGCCGACCCCAGGACCTGGCCACAGGCGGGATTTCCGGGCGAATATTCCGAGATCGGCCACTGATGGCCGCGGCGGACCTCCGCCCGGCGCGCGCAGGCCGCTGATGGGCGCGTCGGTGACCGTTCGCGTGCCCGCCTCGTCGGCGAACCTGGGGCCGGGCTTCGATTGCTTCGCCGCCGCGCTGGGCCTCTACCTGGAGCTCGCGGTCAGCGAGGCGGAGCGCTTCGAGCTGGTCAGCGAGCTGGCGGTGCGCAGCGACCGCTCCAACCTGGCCGTCGCCGCCTTCGAGCGGCTCGCCCCGGCCGGCGGCTACCGCTTCGAGATGCGCTCGCAGATCCCGCTCAGCGGCGGGCTCGGCTCGAGTGCCGCCGCCGTCGTCGCCGGCCTGTTGGCGGCGCAGCAGCTGGGCGGCGTGCCGGCGCCGCTGCTCGAGCTGGCCACCGCCGTCGAGGGGCACCCTGACAACGTCGCCGCGGCGCTGCTCGGCGGCGTGGTCGTCTGCGCCGACGGCGAAGCGCACCGGATCGATCCGCCCGCGGAGCTCGAGGCGCTGCTCGTCGTGCCGCACCGCGCGGTGGGCACGCAGCGCGCGCGCAGCGCGCTGCCGGCGTCGGTGCCGCTGGCTGACGCCGTCTACAACACGGCCCATGGCGCGCTGCTGATGCTCGGGCTGGCCGGCGGCGACGACGAGCTGGTGGCCCGCGGGCTCGGCGACATGCTGCATCAGCCCTATCGTGCGCACCTGTACCCGCGGTCGGCTGAGCTTTTGAGCAGCGCGACCGCACTCGGCGCGCTCGGGGCGACGATCTCCGGCGCCGGGCCGACGGTGCTCGTCTGGGTCCGCCGCTCCGCCGCCACGGCCGTCGCCGCGGCACTGCGCGAGCGGGTGCTCGACTGGGCCCAGGTCCTCGCGGCGCCGTTCGTCGCGGGCGGCGCCGAGGTGGTCGAGGCCTCCCAGCTGGACTCCTAGCCCTGCCCCGGGGCGCCCGCCCACTCGGCGCCGGGTTGGGTGGCGAGCCTGTGGGCGGCGAGCGCGATCCCCTCAACGAGCAGCGCGGCGAGCGCGATCGGCAGCACGAGGTCGACGTGTAGCACGAGCAGCGCGCTGATCAGGGCTCCCGCGAGCATCGCCGCGACGGCGAGCAGGCGTCGCGCGGGACGGCCCCCGCTGCCGCCGGCCAGGCGCGAGTCGGCCGCGACGCCGGTCAGCGTCAGCGTCAGCACGGTGGTCGTGAGGTCGGGGACGGCGAGCCGGCGCGCCATGGCGTTCTGACCCCCCATCGCCAGCGCGAGCGCCACGATCAGCCCGTAGCGGGCGGCGGGCGAAACGGGCGTTCCGGCGATCGCGGCCACGATCGCTGCGATCACGAGCAGCGCGCCGCCGGCACTCGAGACCGCGACGAGCTGTCGGCCGCGGTGCGGGCCGCTCGCCACACAGATCCGCCCGCCCGCGAGGGCGCCGGCGAAGAACGCGGCGAGCGCGACGAGCGACGCCGTGACCGACAGTCCGCGAGCGCCCGCGATGGCGAAGCCGAGGAACACGACGTTGCCGGTCATGTTGGCGACGAACACGTGGCCGAGGGCGACGTAGCTGACCGCGTCGACCAGTCCCGTCACGACGGTCAGCCCGAGCAGCAGCGCCGGCAGCGGTCCCTGGCCGATCCCTCGCCACGGCCAGCGCGCCACGGCGATCGCTCGAAGTCCGCCGCCCGCCATCGGCTGCACGCGCCGGTCTAGGTCGCGGGGGTCGCGGCGCCGACCGGGTCGAGCGTCGCGTAGTAGAGACGGTGGCGTCCGACCCGGATCTCGTCACCATGGGCGAGTGGACTCCATTCGACGCGCTGCCCGTTGACGAACACACCGTTGAGGCTGCGGTCGTCGAGTACCCGCAGGCCGTCCGCGCCGCGGACGATCAGCGCGTGGCGGCGCGACACCGTCGGATCGTCGAAGCGCACGTCGGCCGCGAGGCCGCGACCGATCCGCGTCCATTCGCGCGTCAGCGGGACGACGACGACCTCGTCGGCGTCCTCGAAGCAGATGTACTCGCCCGGTTCACCGAGCAGCGAGGCCGGCTCGGACAGCCAGGCCGGAAGCTGTCGCTCCTCCTGCGGCTGGGAGTCCTCGACGGCCGTCGCCCCGGCGGTGGGCGCGGGCAGGTCGAGCGGCTCGAGCGACGCTGATCCGCACACCGCGCACTCGGTCGCCGGGCCGCCGACGGTCAGCGTGGTCACCTCGCCGCAGTTGGCGCATCGAAACGGCAGGTTCTCCGCAACGGTCTCCGAACGCCGCTCGCTCATATCACTGCCTTCCGGGGGGATCGCGAAGCCCAATGATAGAGACCGCGGGCGCCCGCCGATAGTGCGCCGTGGACTCTCGCTGGACGGACGGCAGCTTGCCCGGCCCGCCGCGGTGGCCGCCGCAGCGCGAATCCGTGCCCGCTGCGCGGTGGCGGCGGTGCGGGCGCAGGAACGCCGGCCTCGGCGGCGAAAGGCATCCGGCAGATGCTCCGCAACTCAACGCAGCGGCCGGCCGACCGCGACCTCGCCACGAGCCAGGGCCTCGAGCGCCTGCTGCTGCGCGCCGGCGTCGGCATGCTCTCCGCCGATCGCGCCCATTGCCGCGACTGTGGCCGAACGCCGCTGATCGGCGAGGAGATCCACCTCTATGAGCGCGGCGCCGTTGTCTGCGAGTTGTGCCGCCCGCTGCGCGCCGGCGCGCCCGTCTCAACCGAGCGCGTGCGCCACAGCGAATACGGGCAGGCGGTCCGGCTGCGCCGAGCGGCCTGAGCGCGCGTCGAGGATCCCGCACGCCCGCGTCGCGGCTCCACCGCCTCTTGCCGCGGGTGGCGTGGCGCGCGGAGCGCCTCAGCGGCCCGCGTGGGGCGCCCGACGCTCCGGCGGCGGGGAGCGCGTAAACTGCGCGCCGCTGTGGATCCCGTCAACGTCTCGATCACCGTCGGCCGCCCGCGCGAGGAGGTTTTCGCCTATCTCGCCGACATCGCAAACCATTCGGAGTTCACGGATCACTACCTCAAGGACTGGCATCTGACGCGCGAGGATCCGGTCGGCCGCGGCGCGGGCGCGCGCTTTCGCGTCAAGGCGCCACTGCAGCGCTTCAGCTGGATGGGCGTGAGCTTCATCGAAGTTGACGCGCCGTGGCGGATCGTCGAGGCCGGGCGCGGAGGCAAGTTCAACCGGATCCGCACGATGACGGTCTACACGCTCGAGCCGGCGCCCGACGAGGGCACGCGCGTGCGGTTGAGCGTCGAGAGCGAGCCGGTCACGATCAGCGACCGCCTGATGGAGTCGCTCGGGGCACGCAGCTGGACGCGGCGTCAGAATCGCCGCGCGCTGCGCCGACTGCGCTCGATTCTCGAGGACGGCCGCCACCGTGGCGCGCGTGTGACGATCGCCGGCGGCTGACCCAATAGACTGCCGCGGCGATGGTTGGCAAGCGACTCGGGATGCTGATCGGTGGCGCGATCTGCGCCGCTGCGATCTCGGCCTGCGGGGCCGGTGAGCACGCCACCTACTCCGACAACCTCGGGCCCGGCTACGTGCAGGTGGGGCAGCTCTACTACCAGGTGCAGATCTCGCGTGAGCTGAACCCGTGGAGCGACGAGGACAAGTACTACCTGCAGGGCTTCAGCTCCCAGGAACTGCAGCTGCCCCCCGCCGACGAGTGGTTCGGAGTCTCGCTGCAGGTGTTCAACTGGACCAACCACGCCTACACCCCGACCGGCGACTTCTACATCACCGACACCCTTGGCGACCGCTACTCGCCGTTGTCCAACGGCACGCCGAACCCCTACAGCTACCTGCCGTCGCTGATCCCCGCCGGCGGCCAGCTGCCGGCGATCGACAGCGACGCCTACACCGGGTGGTCGCAGGGCGAGTGGCTGATCTTCAAGATCCCCTACACGAGCCTCGTCAACCGGCCCTTCATCCTGCATCTCGTGAATCCGGCCGACACCGCGAAGCAGTCGCGGATCGAGCTGGACGTCTAGCCGGCGGGAGGTGCCGGCGTACCCGCGGCATGAGGCCGGCGGGACCGGGGCCATCGCGCAGCCGACCGTGAGAGCACTCGGCGAAATCCTCTGGAGCCCGCCCGCCGCGCCCGGCGAGGCGACCGAGATCGGCCGTTACCTGGGCTGGCTGCGCGACCACCGCGGCCGGACGTTTGCCGGCTACGGCGAGCTGCACCGCTGGTCGGTCGGCGACCTCGAGGGCTTCTGGGGCTCGATCTGGGACTTCTTCGGCGTGCAGGCCTCGGCTCCCTACGATCGCGTGCTGGGCTCGGCGCAGATGCCGGGCGCCGAGTGGTTCGCCGGCGCGCGCCTCAACTACGCCGCGCACATGCTCGGCGGCGAAGACGACGGCGCCCGCGTGGCGGTCGTCGCCCACTCCCAGACCCGCGCCACGCTCGAGCTGACCTTCGGCGATCTGCGCGAGCAGGTCGCCGCCGCGCGGGCTGGCCTGAGGCGCCTCGGCGTCGGGCCGGGCGACCGCGTCGTCGGCTACCTGCCGAACATCCCCGAGACGCTGATCGCGTTCCTCGCCACCGCGAGCCTTGGCGCGATCTGGGCCGCCTGCCCGCCGGAGTTCGGTCCGCGCAGCGTGATCGACCGCTTCGCGATGCTTGCGCCGAAGGTCATGCTGGCCGTCGTCGGCTACCGCTACGGCGAGCGGGCGATCGACCGCCGCGGCGAGGTGGCGCAGCTGCGCGCCGCGCTAGAGACGCTCGATCACGTCGTGCACGTCCCCTACGCCGGCGGCGAGGACGACGCCCTCGCCGGCGCGACCGACTGGAGCGAGCTGCTCTCGCAGGCGGACACGCTCGAGTTCGAGCAGGTTGAGTTCGCGCATCCGCTGTGCGTGCTGTTCTCCTCCGGGACGACCGGCCTGCCCAAGGCGATCGTGCACGGCCACGGCGGCATCCTCGTCGAGCATCTCAAGAACCACTCGCTGAGCTGGGACATCCGCCGCGGCGATCGCCTGCTGTGGTTCACGACGACCGCCTGGATGATGTGGAACGCGCTTGTCTCGGCGCTGCTCCTGCGGGCGTCGATCGTGATGCTCGACGGCAACCCGCTGCACCCCGACCTCGAGATGCAGTGGCGCCTGGCGGCGCAGCTGCGCCCCACGCAGATGGGCGTCGGTCCCGCCCTGCTGATGGCGTGCCGCAAAGCCGGTGTGAGCCTGCGTGACCACGACCTGTCGTCGATCCGCCAGCTCTGCGCCGCCGGGTCGCCACTGGCGCCCGAGGGCTACGACTGGGTCTATGAACAGCTCGGGGCGCAGGTGCTGCTGAACGTCGGCAGCGGCGGCACCGACGTCTGCAGCGGGATCGTCCAGGGCGGTCCGCTCCAGCCGGTGTACCGCGGCGAGATCTCCGGCGCCACGCTCGGCGTCGACGTTGCGGCGTTCGACTCCGCGGGGCGGCCGGTGATCGGAGAGCTCGGCGAGCTGGTGATCCGCGCACCGATGCCCTCGATGCCGGTCCGGTTCTGGAACGACCCTGGCGGCGAGCGCTACCGCGCCACCTACTTCGACACCTACCCGGGCGTCTGGCGCCATGGGGACTGGATCACGTTCACGCCGCGGGGCAGCTGCGTGATCGCCGGCCGCTCGGACGCGACGCTCAACCGCGGCGGCGTGCGGCTAGGCACCGGCGAGTTCTACCCGGTGATCGAGGCACTTGACGAGATCGCCGACAGCCTGGTCGTGCATCTCGAGGATCCCGAAGGCGGCCCCGGCGAGCTGATCCTGTTCGTCGTGCCCGCCGATGGCACCCAGTTCGACGACGCGCTGCGCGCAAAGGTCGTCGCCGCGCTGCGCGCGGCGCTCTCGCCGCGTCACGTCCCCGACCTTGTGGCGGCGGTTCCCGCGATCCCGCGCACGCTGACCTCGAAGAAGCTCGAGCTGCCCGTCAAGCGGATCCTGCTCGGAGCGCAGGCTTCGGAGGTCGCAAGCCGCGACGCGCTCGCGGACCCAAATGCGCTTGACGCCTTCGTCGAGTTCGCCGCCCGCCGCGCGCTCGCGAAGAACTGAACGCCGCGCTCCCGCCAGGGCTCGCGCGTGTCAGGCGCCGTTCGCGAGTGCCTGCTCGAGGATCGCCCGGGCCGGCGGGGCGGCCGTGGTGCCGCCGGCGCCGTCGTGCGGCAGCAGCACCGCGACGACGAAGCGCGGGCGGATCTCGGGCGCGAAGGCCACGAACCAGGCGTCGGTGTCGTAGGGGTTGGTGTCCACGCCGCAGCTCGTCGCGCCGGTCGGGCCGCTCGGCCGGCGGGCCCGGTGGGAGCATTCACGCCCCCGGTCCCGCCGCCGCCGGCCGACCCGGTCGAGCCGGTGGCGCCCGTCGGCGCGCCGGTCGCCGGCGCGCTCGCACCGCCCGTGCCGCTCGCGTGAGCGAGTACGGCCGGGGCTGAAGCGCGACGACCCGCTGCGCCAGACGCCGACGCAGCGCTCGCAACCGGATTGGTGGTGCCGGCGGTCCCGGTCACGCCGCTCACCCCGCTCGCTCCCGTCGCTCCGCACGCAACCGGCGTGACGACCTCCGCGGTGCCGGTCTTGCCGGCCACGATCACGCCTGGGATCTGCGCGCTCGTCCCGGTTCCGTAGCTGACGACGTCGCGCATCAGAGCGCGAACCGTGCGAGCGACCCCGACCGCGATCACGCGCGGGAAGCGGCGCGGTGCGACGATCGCGAAGGTCGGCACCGGCCGGCGGCCGACGAGCGCGATGGTGGCGGCGATGCGCGCCATCTGCAGCGGCGACGCGAGGACCTGCGCCTGGCCGATCGCGCTCTCGCCCAGTTGCAGATCGTCGGTGAGGCTCGCCGGCGGCAGCGTGCTCTCGGCGGCGATCGAGACCGGCGAAGGGGCGTTGAAGCCGTAGGCGCCGGCGGCCGCCAGCAGCCTGCTGCGGCCGAGCCTGGCGCCGAGCGGGGCGAACACCGAGTTGCACGAAACCGCGAAGGCGTTCGTCAGCGTGCCGCCACAGCTCTCGCCGTTGGCGTTGTGCAGCGTGAAGCCGTCGAGGACCGTGGATGTCGCGTAGGCGTAGTCGGTCCTGGTGGTCGCGAGGTGAGCCTCGAGCACCGCCGTCAGCGTGACGATCTTGAACGTCGAACCGGGTGGCTGAAGTTCCGACAGCGGTTCCCCGGCGGCGGCCAGCACCTCGCCGGTGGAGGGCGCCATCACCACGATCCCGCCGGTGCTCGCGCCGAGCTCCGCCACCGCGAGGGCCTGCAGGGACGGCGAGATCGAGGTGCGCACGTTGGCGCCCGCGCGCGGGCGGGCGCTTGCGAGCAGGCGCGTGCCGGCGTAGAGCGAGCCGCCCGGCGTGCCGCCGAGCCGCCGCTGGAAGAGGAACTCGAGGCCATCGAGCCCGAGCGGGGTGGACGGCGGGAAGCCCTCGGCGATCATCTGCTCAAGCAGCGTCCCGCCGGCCGTCCCGACCGTGCCGATCAGGTTCGCAGCTGCCGCAACCTGGCTG
>JBEKSK010000149.1:0-7218 GCA_049517155.1 Solirubrobacteraceae bacterium | reverse complement strand
CGACGCGACCAGCGCCGTCGACGCGCGGATCGAGGAGTCGATCCACGACGCGCTGCGTGGCGTGATGGCCGGCCGCACGACGCTGCTGGTCGCTCACCGCCGCTCGACGCTGCGTCTCGCGCTTCCTCGACCCCGACCGGGGTGCGGTGCTGGTGGACGGCCGCGATGTGCGCGAGGTCACCCTGCGATCCCTGCGCAGCCAGATCGGCGTCGTCTTCGAGGAGAGCTTCCTGTTCTCCGACACGGTGCGCGCGAACATCGCCTACGGCCAGCCCGACGCGAGCGACGAGGCGGTGTTCGCCGCCGCGCGCGCGGCGGCGGCCGATGAGTTCATCAGTCGGCTGCCGCTCGGCTACGACACGATGGTGGGAGAGCGCGGCCTGACTCTCTCCGGCGGCCAGCGCCAGCGCATCGCGCTCGCGCGCGCCATCCTCCCCGATCCGCGCGTGCTCGACGCGACCAGCGCCGTCGACGCGCGGATCGAGGAGTCGATCCACGACGCGCTGCGTGGCGTGATGGCCGGCCGCACGACGCTGCTGGTCGCTCACCGCCGCTCGACGCTGCGTCTCGCGCAGCGGATCGTCGTGCTCGACCGCGGCCGCGTCGCCGACCAGGGAACCCATGCCGAACTGGCGCAGCGCAGCGCGCTTTACCGCTCGCTGCTCTCCGGCCTGCAGGCGGACGAGGCCGCCGCCGTGGGCGACAGGATCGAGGCCCTCGCGGCGATCTCCGCCCAGCGTCCCGCGTCGGCGACGGCCTCGGCGTGGCTCGGCGGGCAGGGCGGCGAACGCCCGGCCCCGCGTTCGACGCCGGCGCTCGGCGCGCCGAGCATCGGTGCGGGGCTGGGCCGAAGCGGCGGCGGCAGCTGGCGCCTGAATCTCGCCCCGACGCCCGAGCTGCTCGCGCGGGTCGCGGCGCTGCGGCCTGTGCGCGACTTCGCGGAGATCGACCTCGAGCGGGAGAGCGCTGCCGATCGCTCGTTCGGGCTGCGGCGTCTGCTGCGCGAGTTCCGCCGGCCGCTCGCAATCGGGCTCGTGCTGGTCGTGCTCGACGCGTTGGCGTCGCTGGCCGGCCCTTTCCTCGTCAAGACCGGCATCGACGGCGGCGTCGCCGCGCACTCGCGCAGTGTGCTGTTCGCGGCGTCGGCGGTCTATCTCGTGATCACGCTCGCCGACCTCTTCGACGGGATCGGCTCGACCTTTGTCACCGGTGGCGCCGCCGAACGGGTGATGCTGAGCCTGCGGATCCGTGTCTGGGCGCAGCTGCAGCGGCTCTCGCTCGACTACTACGAGCGCGAGATGGCCGGGCGGATCATGACCCGGATGACAACCGACGTCGACCAGTTCGAATCGCTGATCGAGAGCGGCGTGCTGCAGGCGCTCGTGGCGGCCGTCACCTTCGTCGGCGTCGGCGTCGCGCTGATCGTGCTGAACACCGAGCTGGGCCTCTACACGCTCTCGATCGCCGTTCCGCTCGCCGCCGCGACGACGATCTTCCGCCGCCGCGCCGCGCGCCTGTATGAGACGGCCCGCGAGCGCATAGCAATCGTCAACGCCGACTTCCAGGAGAGCCTTTCGGGCGTGCGCGAGTCGCAGGCCTTCGTGCACGAGGCGGCGACGATCGCGCGCTTTCACCGGCTCGGGGGCGACTATCTGCGCTCGCGCGTGGCAGCGCAGCGGCTGGTGGCCGTCTACTTCCCGTTCGTTCAGTTCCTCGCCGGAGCGGCCGACGCGATCGTGCTCGGCGTCGGGGCGGGCCTGGTCGCCTCGGGCAGCCTGCGGTCGGGCGCGCTGATCGCCTTCATCCTCTACATCGACCTGTTCTTCTCACCGATCCAGCAGCTCTCGCAGGTCTTCGACTCCTGGCAGCAGACACGCGTCTCGGTCGGGCGGATCGCGGAGCTGATGGCGCTTGAGTCGCTGACGCCGCAGCCCGAGCATGCGCTGGCGCCGGGGCGGCTGACGGGCGAAATCGCACTGACCGGCGTGCGCTTTGCCTATCCGAGCGCGCCGGTCCGCCGTGGCGGCGCGGCCGCCGCTCCGCCGCGACGCGGCCGCCGCGACGCGCCCGACTCCGCAGCGCCCGCTTCGCAGGCGCCGCAGGAAGCGCTCCGCGGGATCGATCTGCGGATCGCCGCCGGGGAGACGGTCGCGCTCGTCGGCGAGACCGGTGCCGGCAAGTCGACGGTGATGAAGCTGCTCGCGCGCTTCTACGATCCCGACCAGGGTTCGGTGTGCGTCGACGGCGTCGATCTGCGCCGGCTCGATCTGCACGCCTTTCGCCGCCAGCTGGGATATGTCCCACAGGAGGCCTTCCTGTTCTCCGGGACGGTCGCGTCGAACATCGCCTACGGGCGGCCGGCGGCCGGCGAGCGCGAAATCGAGGCGGCAGCACGGGCGGTCGGCGCGCACGAGTTCATCGCCGAGCTGCCCGGCGGCTATCTGCACGAGCTCGCCGAGCGTGGCCGGTCGCTCTCGGCGGGCCAGCGTCAGCTGCTCGCTCTGGCCCGGGCCGAGCTGGTCGATCCCGCGCTGCTGTTGCTCGACGAGGCCACATCGAACCTCGACCTGGCGACCGAGGCCCGGGTGGCTGCCGCGATGCGACGCCTCGCCAAGGGGCGAACGACGATCGTGATCGCGCACCGCCTCGCCACGGCGCAGGCCGCGGACCGGATCGTGGTGCTCGACGCCGGCGCCGTCGCCGAGGTTGGCTCGCACGACGAGCTGCTCGCCCGCGGTGGCAGGTACGCGTCGATGTGGGAGGCCTTCGAACACGCCGGGCGCGACGAGCGCCCGCCCGCGCCGGGGGCGCTTGCAGCGCGCGGTTGAGGGCGCGGATGAGGGCGCGGCCTTGACGAGATATGCTTCGGCGCCTAATCTTTAGGCACCGATTGATTCGAGGCCCCGGGGCGATCGTGCCGCGCGGCCGCCGCGAGAGCCGAGCGTGACCGACACCAAAGACCGCATCGACCCCTTCGTCTGGCGCGTGGCCATCGTCGTCGTGCTGGGGTCGATCATGTCGATCCTCGACACGACGATCGTCAATGTCGCGCTGCAGACCCTCCACCACAAGCTGCACAGTCCGCTCTCGGACATCCAGTGGGTCATAACCGGCTACCTGCTGTCGCTCGCGACCGTGATCCCGCTGACCGGGTGGGCTTCGCGGCGGTTCGGAGCAAAGAAGGTCTACCTCGTCTCGTTGACCCTGTTCACGCTCGGCTCGGCACTGTGCGGACTTGCCGCGTCAACCAACGAACTGATCCTCTTCCGGGTGCTCCAGGGCGTCGGGGGCGGCATGATCATGCCGGTCGGTCAGCTGATCCTCGCCGACACGGCCGGCCCGAAGGCGATGGGTCGGGTGATCAGCGTGACCGGCGTGCCGACGATGCTCGGCCCGATTCTCGGTCCGACGATCGGAGGCTTGATCCTCTCGACCGGGAGCTGGCGTCTCATCTTCTACGTGAATGTCCCGATCGGCGCGATCGCGATCCTTTTGGCGCTGCGGATCCTGCCGGCATCCGGACTGCTCGCCAAACCGCCGCGCCTGGACGTGCGGGGCCTGGCGCTGATGGCCACGGGCCTGCCGCTCTTGACCTACGGTCTGGCCGAGATCGGCATCACGCACGGATTCAGTTCGGCCAAGGTGCTGATTCCGCTGCTGGCGAGCGCGATCCTGATCCCCGCGTTCGTCTGGCACGCGCTGGGTCGCAAGGCGCCGCTGCTGGACCTGCGCCTCTACCGTCGAAGCACCTACGCCTCGGCGTCGCTGGTGATGTTCTTCCTCGGCGGCGCGCTGTTCGGCGCGATCATCCTGCTGCCGCTCTACTTCCAGCAGGTTCGCGGGGAGAGCGTTATCGACACCGGCCTGCTGCTCGGACCGCAGGGGCTCGGTATGGCGCTCGTGATGCCCTTCGTCGGCCGCCTGGTTGACAAGGTCGGCGGCGGGCCGCTGGCTTTCTTCGGCGTGGCCGTGACGCTCGTCGCCGGTGTCCCGCTCGGGCTGATCGGCGCGCACACGTCGCTGGTTTGGCTGAGTGGCGTGCAGTTCGTGCGCGGCATCGGCATCGGCTTCGCCTTCATGCCCGCCTTCGTCGCGGCGCTGGCGGCACTGGAGCGCCGCGAACTGCCGGATGCCTCACCGCAGCTGAATGTCCTGATGCGGGTCGGCGGCTCGATCGGCACGGCCGTGCTCGCCGTCGTGCTCGAGCGTGCGCTCGTGGCGGCGAGCCATACCCCGGGCGCGGCGGGAGTCGCCGGTGCCTACGGCACGGCGCTGTGGTGGTCGTTCGGCATCTCGGTGGCAGCGCTCGGCCCGTGCGTGTGGCTGACGCTCGCGGAGCGATCGGTCAGGCGCGCGCGTCTGACCGACGCGGCCGCGGCGGGCGCGCCGCTCGAGCCGCTTGAGCCGCCGCTGGCCGAGGTTTCGCTGTGACTCTGACGGCCAAGACCGCGGCGCCCGCGCGCAGGCGCCCGCCGAGCGCGGCGCATCGCGCCGCGGTGTCGGACTTCGCCCTGTCCTTCAAGGCGGCGATGGGAGCGGTGCGCCGCCTTCGCGGGCGCGAGTCGCACCGCCCCGGCGAGCTGAGCTATGCGCAGTATGGCCTGCTCTTCGGTCTGTCCCAGCACGGCGAGTGCTCCGCGAGCGAGCTGGCCGGCCTCGCCGACGTCGCGCCCGCGACAGCGACGCAGATGCTCGATCACCTCGCCGCGGGCGGCTTCGTCGAGCGCGTTCGCAGCCTCCGCGACCGGCGTATCGTGCTCGTCTCGCTGACGGCGCGCGGAAGCGAGCTCGTCGCCGCTCGCCGGGCTCGCTACGAGGCGGTGTGGGCTCGTGAGCTGGCCGACTTCAGCCTCGAGGAGCTCAACACCGCCACAGCCGTGCTCGCACGCGCCGGCGCCGTGTTCGTCGAGATTGCCGCCGAGCCCGACGGCGCCTGAGCGCCCCGAGCGACCTCGCCGCCGGCGATCGCTACCTCAGGCGACGCCGGCGCTGTGCAGCGCGACGCCGCGCAGGATGTCGTGCTCGGATGCTTCGAAGGCGTCAAGCTCGAACGCCTCGAGCACACGGATCAGGATCGCGACGCCGGCGACCACCGTCGGCGCACGGTCGGGATGCAGCCCGCGCAGCTTGCGGCGCTCAGCGAGATCCATCGAGGCCAGGCGCGCCAGCAGCAGCTTCAGCGTGCTGAGTGGGAGGCGGTAGCCGTGCACGCGCGCGGGATCGTAGGGGTCGAGCGCCTGGTCGATCGCGGCACACGAGGTTGCCGTGCCGCCGACGGCGATCGCGCGGGCGGCGGCACGGCGAATCGCCGGCGGCACGCCGTCCTCGATCAGCGAAGCGACCTCGGCGCCGAGCGCCTCAAGCTCGGGCACGCTGGGCGGGTCGCCGTGCAGATGGCGCTCGCTCTGGCGCACGACGCCGGCCTGCAGCGACACCGAGAACTCCACCGCCGCGCCGGCGCCGACGATCAGCTCTGTCGAGCCGCCGCCGACATCGATCACGAGCGTGGGCTCCGTCGTGCCCGTGCCGCCGTCGCTCGTGGCGCCCAGGTATGTCAGCTGCGCCTCCTCGGTCCCGGGGATCGCCCGCGCCTGCAGGCCGTAGCGCTGCTCGACCAGGGCCACGAACGCCTGCCCGTTCGCGGCGTCTCGCACCGCGCTCGTGAGCACCGCCGAGCGGGCGTCGGCGCCGTAGTGCTCGATCGCGACGGCGTAGTCGTCAAGCGCCGCGAGGACGCGGTCGATCGCCGCCGCCGACAGCACGCCGGTCGCGTCGACGCTCTCGCCGAGACGCGTGACCAGGCTGCGTCGCTGGAGCTCGGCGATCGAGCCGTCGGGGTTCACGTCGGCGATCAGCAGGCGCGTGGAATTGGTGCCGATATCGACAACCGCGACGCGCATCAGCCGGCCGGATGCGGCATCGGTCTGCCAGCCAGGCCGGCGAGCAGGTTCTCGACCGCCAGCTCGGTCATCCGGGCGCGCGCGGCCTGCGTCGCCGAGCCGATGTGCGGGACGACCAGGAGGTTGGGAGTCTCAAAGATCGGGTCGCCCGGCGGCGGCGGTTCGGGATCGGTCACGTCGATCGCAGCGGCGGCGATCTCCGCGCTGCGCAGCGCGCGAATCAGCGCCGCCTGGTCGATCACCGCGCCGCGCGAAGTGTTGACGAGGATCGCCGTCGGTCGCATCTGCCGCAGCGCCGCGGCGTCGATCAGGTGGCGCGTGCGCGCCGTCAAGGGAACGTGCAGGCTGACGTAGTCGCTGACGGCGAGCAGCTCGCCGAGCTCGGTCTGCGCGGTCGAGAGGACGGTCATCCGAAACCCCTGCGCGCGCCGCGCCACGGCGCGGCCGATGCGGCCGAAGCCGACGATCCCGAGCGTCGCGCCGTCCACCTCCGAGCCCAGCCAGCCCGCCGGCTCCCAGGTTCGCCACGCCCCGGCGCGAGCGTCGGCCGCGGCCTGGGGCAGCCGCCTCGCTGCGGCCAGCAGGAGCGCAAAGGCGAGATCGGCTGTCGCCTCCGTCAGCACGTCGGGCGTCACCCCGACCGGTATGCCGCGCGCGGCGGTCAGCTCGAGATCGATGTTGTCAGTCCCGACCGCATAGTTCGCAATCGCCCGCAGGCGCGGCGCGCTGTCGAGCAGCGCCGCGTCCACGCGATCGCTGAGCAGGCACAGCAGCCCCTCGACCTCCGCCATCGCCTCACGCAGCACCGCGGGCTCTGGCGGCAGCGGCCCGTCCCAGACCCTCACCTCGTGGGCGCGGCGCATCCGCTCAAGCGCGACACCTGGCAGCGCGCGCGTGACGAAGACCTTGGCCATCCACTGATTCTCGCCGCTGCGTCCGCCGCCGTGCAGGCAATGTTGCAGAAAGGCCGCACATGCCGCAGTAGCGGGAGATCAGGAGGCGGCCGACTTGATAGCGTGTGTGTACGCCGCGGGGTGGAGCAGTCTGGTAGCTCGTCGGGCTCATAACCCGAAGGTCGCGGGTTCGAATCCCGCCCCCGCTATTGGTTCGAAGGGCCCCTTGAGCGAGGGGCCTTTCGTGCATCAAGGCTGTTGGAGATGGGAGCGTCCGTCGTACGCGCGACGCTCGCTGCTGGGCGAGGCTGTCGGGGAAAGTTGTCGCGAGGTCGAACCGGCGACGGCGGATCGAAGCGGTGGCGCGCTGGGTCGGCCGGTGATCGTTCAGATCACGCGGTGGCTGCAGCTTTCTGGTGGGTGTG
>JBEKSK010000148.1:0-6800 GCA_049517155.1 Solirubrobacteraceae bacterium | reverse complement strand
GTGCCGTTCGGGCTGTTCGGGACCTTCAGGGCCTACGTGAAGCTCGTGGACCTCAGCGAGCGGCGGCCGGCGAAGATCGACTGGCTCGGAAACATCACCTTCGCGGTCGGGTTGATCGCGGTGATGGTCGGCATCACCTACGGAATCCAGCCATACCACGGACACACGATGAGCTGGACGAGCCCGAAGGTGCTCACCGAACTGATCGGCGGCATCGCCGTCCTGGCGATCTTCTGCGTGATCGAGACGCGGGTGGCGCAACCGATGTTTCACCTCCAGCTCTTCCGCATCCGCGCCTTCGCCGCGGGCAACCTCGCCAGCCTGCTCTCCGCGATCGGCCGGGGCGGGCTCCAGTTCGTGCTGATCATCTGGCTGCAGGGCGTGTGGCTGCCCGAACACGGCTACAGCTTCGCGAGCACGCCCCTGTGGGCCGGCATCTACATGGTGCCCCTGACCGCCGGCTTCCTGGTCGCCGGGCCGCTGTCGGGCCTGCTGTCAGACCGCTACGGTGCCCGCCCGTTCGCAACTGCCGGCATGATCGTCGCCGCGATCTCGTTCCTGCTGCTGGAGCGCCTGCCCGTCAATTTTCCTTATGCCGCTTTCGCGGGGGTTCTTCTGCTGAACGGGATCGGGATGGGTCTATTCGCGTCGCCGAACCGCGCCGGGATCATGAACAGCCTGCCGCCTGCCCAGCGCGGCGTCGGCGCCGGGATGGCGGCGACCTTCCAGAACTCGGCGATGGTCCTCTCGATCGGCATCTTCTTCTCGTTGATGATCGTCGGGCTCTCGGCCCACCTGCCGGCGGCCCTGCAGTCGGGCCTCACAGCGCACGGCCTGCCGTTGGCGCAGGCGCGCTCGATCGCGCATCTGCCGCCGGTGGCGTCACTGTTCGCAGCGTTCCTCGGCTACAACCCGGTCGCTCAGCTGCTCGGACCGCATCTGCACTCGCTGACCGCCTCGCAGGCAGCCGCGCTGACGAGCCGCTCGTTCTTTCCGCGACTGATCAGCGGCCCTTTCACGAGCGCTCTGAGCGTCGCCTTCACCTTCGCGTTCATCGCCTGCCTGGTTGCGGCGGGGGCGTCCTGGCTGCGCGGCGGCAAATACCACTACCGTGACGATGAGAGCTCGAGCACGCAGCGGCGCCCCAGTGCCCCGGCGGCGAGCGCGGAAAGGGTTGTCAATTGAGCACTCTGGTCACAATCTCCGGCTCCTACGGCGCTGGCGGCAGCCGGATCGGCCCCGCACTCGCAGAGCGCCTCGGAGTCCCGTTTCTCGACCGGGCGATCCCCGCGGCCGTGGCCGAGCAGCTCGCCGTCCCCTTCGACGATGCCGAGGCGCATGACGAGCAGCTCAGCGCGAACTGGCTCGAGCGGATGCTGCGCGGATTCATCGGCCAGGACATCGCGACCCCGTCGGGGACGCCCGCGGCGCTGGCGACGGCGGCCGACTTCCGCGAGGCGACGGAGCAGGTGCTGGCGCGCCAGGCGGCGACCGGCCGCGGCGTGATCCTCGGCCGCGGCGCGGCGATCCTCCTGCGCGACGACGAACGCGTCCTGCGGGTCCGCCTCGACGGCCCACCAAATCGCCGGGTCAGCCAGGCGATGGAGCTCGAGGGCATCGACGAGCCCACGGCCCGCGAGCGACAGCGCCGCCAGGACCGCGCCCACCACACCTACACGCACCACTTCTACGGCGTCGACATCAGCGATCCGTCGCTCTACCACGTCACGCTCGACTCCACCGCGATCGCCCTCGACGTCTGCGTCGAGATGCTCGAGGCGGCCGCGCGATCGATCACGCTCGCCGCGCCGGCGCCCGGCGGCGGCGGTTCGCCACCCGGCGCTTGACCGCAGCGCGATAGCGTCCCGGGCGGTGCGAGAGGTCAATTGGGCCGGCAACGTCGTCTACACCGCCGAGCACGTTCAGCGGCCGGCGAGCGTCGACGAGTTGCGCGAGCTCCTTGCGAGGGCGCCGCGGATCCACGTGCTCGGCTCGCGCCACTCCTTCAACACGATCGCCGATTCGAGCGAGCTCGTGTCGCTGCGCGGTCTGCCGTGCGAGCTGGATGTGGATCGCGCAGCGGGCACCGTGACGTGCTCGGGCGCGATCACCTATGGCGAGCTTGCCCGGGAGCTGGCGGCGGAGCGCCTGGCGCTCGCGAACCTCGGATCGCTGCCGCACATCTCGCTCGCGGGCTCGGTCTCCACGGCGACGCATGGATCCGGCGACCGCTGTGGCAACCTCGCCACCGCCGTGGCCGGCCTCGAGCTGGTGACCTCCACCGGCGAGCTGATCCGAGCGCGCCGCGGCGATCCCGACTTCGATGGACTCGTCGTCGGACTTGGGGCGCTCGGCGCGATCACGCGCGTAACGCTCGACGTCGAGCCGGCCTACGAGGTCAGCCAGGTCGTCTACGAGGGTCTCTCCTGGCAGGCGCTGGACGAGAGCTTCGACGAGCTGACGGCCGCCGGCTACAGCGTGAGCGTGTTCACGCGCTGGGGCGACGAGGCGGGGCAGCTGTGGGTCAAGCGCCGCGTGAACGCCGAGATCGCGGCCCCGCGCGAGCTGTTTGGCGCCCGCGCCGCGGCTGCGCAGGTGCACCCGATCCCAGGCGGCGACCCGGCCGCCTGCACGCCGCAACTGGGCGCGGCGGGCCCGTGGCACGACCGCCTGTCGCACTTCCGGCTCGAGTTCACTCCAAGCGCCGGCGAGGAGCTCCAGTCCGAGTACCTGCTCGCGCGCGCCGACGCGCGCGCCGCGATCGAGGCTCTCCGCCGGCTCGCCCCACAGATCCGCCCGCTGCTCCACATCGGCGAGATCCGCACGGTCGCCGCCGACGAGCTCTGGATGAGCCCGGAGTACCGCCGCGACGCCGTCGGTCTCCACTTCACCTGGCTTCGCGAGGAGCGGCGCGTGGAGTCACTGCTCGCGCAGATCGAGGCCGCGCTAGCTCCGTTGCATCCGCGGCCGCATTGGGGAAAGCTGTTCCTCGCGCGAGCGGACGCCATCGCTCCGCGCTACGAGCGCCACGCCGACTTCGTGGCGCTCCAGGCTCGACTGGATCCTCGTGGGGCGTTCTGCAACGACTGGCTGGCGGAGCGCGTGCTCGGCGGCGCGCCCGGTGGCGCCTGACCGCGTGTGGTCAGCCGGCGCGGCCGGCGCCTGCCAGCGCCGTGGGCGCAGATGTCGCCTCGGCCGCGACGAACGCGGAGAACGACGCAAGCCACTCAGCCTTTGCCTGCCGCCACGACTCGAGCCCCCGCTCGGCGACCGCAACGGCTGCCTCGGCCTCCGCGCGCGCTGCGCTGCGGGACGCGTCGTTGGCGGCGAGGTTCATACCGTATGCATCGGCCCCGCGCCGTAGAGTGATGAGCGACCGGGCGCTCGCCCGCGTCGCGAAACCTGCGGTCCTTCCGCAGCCCGCGTCGCGATCTGCACGGATGCAGGCCCAAGCTCGTCTGCGGGAACCTGCAAGAAAGGTGCCAGTGACCCAGCTCGACAGCGCCGTTCTCGAACCTGACGCGCTCCAATCGCTTGTGTCGGCTCTTCGCGCTCGCGGCTACCGCGTGCTCGGCCCCAGGCTGCGTGACGGGGCGATCGTCTACGACGACCTGGAGTCGGCAGACCAGCTGCCGATCGGCTGGACCGACGCGCAGGAACCGGGGCGCTACCGCGTCACGCGGCGCGCGGACGAGGCGCGCTTCGGCTATGCCGTGGGCCCGCACTCCTGGAAGCAGTTTCTGCTGCCGGCGCGCCTGCGCATCTGGCGCTCGCACCGCAGCGGCGAGGGATTCGAGGTCGAGGCCGATGACAGCGAGCATCCGCCGCTGGCCTTCGTCGGCGTACGCGGCTGCGAGCTGCGCGCGATCGCGGTCCAGGATCGCGTGCTGCTCGGCGGCACCTACCAGGACGCCGATTACGCGCTCCGCCGCGACGGCACGTTCGTCGTCGGAGTGGACTGCTTCGAGCCCGCCGACACCTGCTTCTGCGTCTCGATGGGCGGCGGCCCCCAGATCCGCGGCGAATGCGACCTCGTCCTCAGTGAGCTGCTGGACGGCGGTCACCGCTTCCTGGCGCGGGCGGGCTCCGACCGCGGCGCCGAGATCCTTGGCGAGCTCCCCGGAAGCGAGGCCCTGCCGCGCGACCTCGCCGCCGCGCAGGACGCCGTGACGAGCGCCGCGGCGCGGATGACGCGAACCGTCGAGACCGGCGACCTGCGCGATCTGCTCGCACGCAACCTCGAGAACCCCCGCTGGGACGAGGTCGCCGAACGCTGCCTCACCTGCGGCAACTGCACGATGGTCTGCCCGACCTGCTTCTGCACGAGCGTGGAGGACGTCAGCGACCTCGCCGGCACGCAGGCCGAGCGCGTCCGCGTCTGGGAGTCCTGCTTCTCGCTGGAGCATTCATTTCTGCACGGCGGCAGCGTCCGTCGCTCGGGCCGCTCGCGCTACCGCCAGTGGCTCACGCACAAATTCGGCACCTGGCATGACCAGTTCGACAGTTCGGGGTGCGTCGGCTGCGGCCGCTGCATCGCCTGGTGCCCGGTCGGCATCGACGTCACCGAGGAACTGGCCGCGATCCGCGACACCGACGGGGCGCCGAGATGACGACGCTCGCCGAACTCATGAAGGACGCGCCGTTTTTCGCCGGCCTGCGAACCGAGACGCTCGAGCTGGTCGCGGGCTGCGGCTCGAACGTGCAGTTCGAGCCGGGTGCGCTGATCTTCCGCGAGGGCGAACAGGCGGACATCTTCTACCTGCTGCGCCACGGCAGCGTCTCGATCGAGGCCTACGCCTCCACCAGCGGACCGCTGGTGATCGAAACACTCGAGGCCGGCGACGTGCTCGGCTGGTCCTGGCTGTTTGAGCCCCACCGCTGGCATTTCGACGCCCATGCGCTGACGGGCGTGCGGGCAACGGCGTTCGACGGCGCCTGCCTGCGCGCCAAGTGCGACGCCGACCCGGCCCTCGGCTACGAGCTCGTCTCGCGCTTTGCGCAGACGCTGATCGAGCGCCTCCAGTGGACGCGCCTGCGCCTGCTCGACGTGTACGGCCATGTCGGCCGGTCCTGAGCTCGCCGCGCCGGCGTCCGGCGCGATGGTTCCGCAGCCGTTCCGCGTGCGCAGCCGCCGGCGCGAAACCTCCGACACCTGGACGCTGACACTCGAGCCGCTCGTGGGCGCTCCGATCTCGCCCGGCCCCGGCCAGTTCA
Source organism: Solirubrobacteraceae bacterium (assembly GCA_049517155.1). Classification (GTDB taxonomy): domain Bacteria; phylum Actinomycetota; class Thermoleophilia; order Solirubrobacterales; family Solirubrobacteraceae; genus Palsa-513. The sequence continues at coordinate 1,586 of JBEKSK010000148.1, read as the reverse complement.
CGATGGTCTACGCATTCGGCGTCGGCGAGATACCGATCTCGGTTTCCGGCGCGCACGACGGGCTGCTCGTCCATACCGTGCGGGCCGTCGGTGCGGTGAGCGCCGCGATCGCCAGCGCAAGGCAGGGAGCGGTACTCGGCGTGCGCGGGCCGTTCGGAACGACCTGGCCCGTGCACGACGCGGTCGGACACGACGTGCTCGTGATCGCCGGCGGAGTCGGCCTCGCACCGCTGCGAACCGCGGTCCAGGCGCTCGAGCGCACGCGCCAGGATTACGGCGAGGTGACGCTGCTCTACGGCGGCCGCTCGCCCGGCGACCTGCTGTTCCGGCGCGAGCTGGAGTCGCTGCGCCGGCGCGGGAAGCTGAGCGTCGATGTGACCGTCGACGCGGCGCGCCCTGACTGGGCTGGCAAGGTCGGTGTCGTGCCCAAGCTCATCGACGCAGCCCACTTCGACCCCGCGACGGTGATCGCGCTGGTCTGCGGGCCGGAGGTGATGATGCACTTCAGTGTCACGGCGCTGCGCGAGCGCGGCGTCGCCTCCGAGCAGATCTACCTCTCGATGGAGCGCAACATGCGCTGCGCCGTTGGCCATTGCGGGCACTGCCAGCTCGGACCGACGCTCGTCTGCCGCGACGGGGCGGTCTACAGCTACGACACGCTCGAGCCCCTGATGGGGGTGCGCGAGCTGTGAGCGCCGCGGCCCGCCGTCGCCCGAAGCTCGCCGTCTGGAAGTTCTCCTCCTGCGACGGCTGCCAGCTCTCACTGCTGGATTGCGAGGACGAGCTGCTGACGCTCGCCGGCGAGGTCGAGATCGCCTACTTCCCGGAGGCCACGAGCGCGACCGTCGCCGGCCCCTACGACCTCTCGCTCGTCGAGGGCTCGATCACGACCGCCGCGGACCGCGAACGTATCCAGAAGGTGCGCCGCGTTTCGCGTCGCCTCGTCACGATCGGCGCCTGCGCGACGGCCGGCGGGATCCAGGCGCTGCGCAACTTCGCCGACGTCGACGACTTCATCGCGCTCGTCTACGCGCAGCCGGAGCACATCTCGACGCTTGCGACCTCCACCCCCATCTGTGAACACGTCGCCGTCGACTTCGAGTTGCACGGGTGTCCGATCGACAAGCGCCAGCTGCTCGAGGTGATCGGCGCCCAGCTGGCCGGCCGGCGCCCCCAGATCGCCACGACCAGTGTCTGCATGGAGTGCAAGCGCCGCGGCACGGTCTGCGTGACCGTCGCCCGCGGAACACCGTGCCTCGGGCCCGTCACCCACGCCGGGTGCGGTGCGATCTGCCCCTCCTACAACCGCGGCTGCTATGGCTGCTTCGGCCCGATGGAGACACCGAACGTCGGCGCTCTCACGCGGCAGATGCGCGGCCTGGACGCGACCGAGACCGTGATCGACCACCTCTTCCACACCTTCAACGCGAGCGCCGAGCCGTTCGCGGGCGCGGGATCCCGCGGTGCCTGACAAGCGCACCAAGACGATCCGGACGGCGACGCTCGCGCGGGTCGAGGGCGAGGGCGCGATGCGCGTGCGAATCGAGGCCGGCCAGGTCACCGAGGTTGCGCTCGACATCTACGAG
>JBEKSK010000147.1:0-6895 GCA_049517155.1 Solirubrobacteraceae bacterium | reverse complement strand
AGCTCTACGATCGCGCCCGTGACGGCGGCCTGCGTGAGGTCGTGATCGCGACGAATCCGACCACGACGGGGGAGGCGACCGCGCTGCACATCGCGGCCGGCCTGCGTGAGCTGCACCCGCAGCTCGCCGTCACCCGGCTGGCGAGCGGTCTGCCGGTCGGCTCCGATCTGGAGTACGCCGACGAGCTGACGCTGGGGCGGGCGTTCTCCGGGCGCCGCACCGTCTGAGCCGATTACCCTCTGAACCGTGATGACAGTGCTCGCGCCTGAGACGGTCGTGATGAAGTTCGGCGGGACCTCGGTCGCCGATGCCGATCGGATCAGGCACGCCGCTCGCCGGATCGTCGCCCAGCACGCCTCCGGTAAGCGCGTCGTCGCGGTTCTGTCGGCGCGCGGGAAGACGACCGACGAGCTGATCGCGATGGCCGAGGAGGTCTCGCCGGCGCCGGACCCGCGCGAGCTCGACATGCTGCTCTCGACCGGCGAGCGGATCTCCTGCGCACTGTGCGCGATGGCGATTCACGACCTCGGCCACGAGGCGCTGTCGCTGACGGGGTCCCAGGCGGGAATCGTCACCGACACCTCGCACACCAAGGCGCGGATCCTCGACGTGCGCGCCGATCGGATCATCGCGGCGCTCGACGAGGAGAAGATCGTTCTGGTCGCCGGCTTCCAGGGGGTCTCGACCAGCCACGACGTGACGACGCTCGGGCGCGGCGGCTCGGACACCACGGCGGTCGCCGTCGCCGCCGCTCTTGGCGCCGAGGTCTGCGAGATCTACACCGACGTGGCGGGCGTCTACAGTGCCGACCCGCGGATCGTGCCCGACGCCCGCAAGCTCCCGGTCGTCTCGTTCGAGGAGATGCTCGAGATGTCGGCGTCGGGCGCCGGCGTGCTGCAGCTGCGCTCCGTGGAATACGCGCGGACCCACGGCGTGCGCATCCATTGCCGCTCCAGCTTCGACGATGGACCCGGTACCGTTGTCGTCTCGGAAGAGGACACGATGGAGCATCCGCTTGTAACCGCCGTCACCCATTCGACCGCTGAGACGCGGATCACGCTGCTCGGCGTGCCCGACGAGCCCGGGATCGCGGGCCGCATCTTCCGCACGATGGCGGCGGCGAACGTGAACGTCGACATGATCATCCAGAACGAGCCGCTGCTCGACGGCCGCCGCGCCGACATGTCGTTCACCGTTCCGCGCGAGGACGGGCGCATCGCCCGCGAGGCGCTCGAGGGGATCGTCGGCGAGCTCGGCATCGAGCACGTCGCCGCCGAGGAGTCGATGGGCAAGGTCTCGATCGTCGGCGCCGGGATGCGCAGCCATCCGGGGGTCGCCGCGACGGTCTTCACGGTGCTCGGCGACGCCGGCATCAACATCGAGATGATCTCCACCTCGCCGATCAAGATCTCGTGCGTGATCGCAGCCGACCGCGTGCCCGAAGCGGTGCGCGGGCTGCACTCGGCCTTCGGCCTCTCCGGCGAGGACACGATCGTCGCCGAGGATCCGTTCGCGGGGCCGCGGTGAGCGCCGGCCCGCGTGTGGCGGTGGTCGGAGCGACCGGCGCGGTCGGGCGGATCATGCTCGAGGTGCTCGCCGCGCGCGAGTTCGCGGCCGCCGAGCTCGTGCCGTTCGCCTCCGAGCGCTCGGCGGGGCGCGAGCTGCCGGGGGCCGGCGTCGTCGTCCCGCTGCGCGAGGACACGATCGCCGGCTTCGACATCGCCCTGTTCTCAGCCGGCGGTGGCACCTCGCGCGAGTGGGCGCCGCGCTTCGCGGCGGCCGGCGCGGTGGTCGTCGACAATTCCAGCGCCTGGCGGATGGACCCGCAGGTCCCGCTTGTCGTCAGCGAGGTCAACCCTTCAGCGCTCGCGCGGATCGAGCGCGGGATCGTCGCCAACCCGAACTGCACGACGATGGTGATCATGCTGCCGCTGAAGGCGCTGCACGACGCCTTCGGCCTGCGCGAGATCGTCGCCACGAGCTTCCAGGCCGCGGGCGGTGCCGGCCAGAAGGGGATGGACGAGCTGGCCGCCCAGGTGCCGATCGTGCACGACGCGCGCCAGCAGCTGGTGAGCGCCGGCGCGCAGGTCATCGCCGCGATCGAGCATTCGATCCACGCAGCGCCACTGGCCTACAACGTCGTCCCCTGGCTCGGCTCGCCGGCCGCCGACGGCTACAGCGACGAAGAGCTCAAGCTGGTCAACGAGTCGCGCAAGATCCTCGACCTCCCCGGCCTGCGCGTCAGCCCGACGTGCGTGCGCGTGCCGGTGATGGTCGGCCACTGCGTCGAGCTGCGCGCCAGCTTCGAGCGTGAGGTCGACCACGCGACCGCGCTCGCGGCGCTCGAGGCGTTCCCCGGCGTCGTGCTCGACGAGCTGCCGACGCCGGTCAAGTACGCCGGCCGCGACGAGGTCGCGGTCGGGCGCATCCGCGCCGACCTCGGCGACCCGCGTTCACTGAACCTCTTCGTCGTCGGCGACAACCTGCTCAAGGGCGCCGCACTCAACGCCGTGCAGATCGCCGAGCTGCTGGTTGCGCAGGGGTTGCTCGGTCGCAGCGTCGCCGCCACGGCCTGACGCGAGTCAGGCCTGTGCGCGCCACAGTCGCCGGCGCAGCACCTCCGCGACCGAGGGACCCAAGGCGTCGTCGTGCGGCCTCATCGCGACCTCGCAGTGGTAGCAGCGATCAACGCCGTTGCCGGCGTGGTACCACTCGTGGGCACCGCAGTCACGCGCACCCTTGGGCGCGAAACGACCTGCCCATCCAGGCAGCACGCCGCGCATGCTGGTGCGAAGGCGATAGCGAGCCACGACCCGAGTGTAATTCACGCCGTCAGCGGCCATCGCGCTTCCCCTTGTTTCTGCGCCCTCGAAACTTCGCCTCGGCGATCGCGTCCTACCGTAGCCTGCGATCGGCAGTGCGGTCCTTCGAGACTGCTTCGACCTCATCGTCGGTCCAGTCGGGCATATACGTGATGCGCTGCCGCCGGCCCATCTGGTCGCGCTATCCGTCCGCGGCGGCCTCGGGAGGACAAGGTGATGTGGGCTCGGCGCCCGCGGCTTGCCGCGCCCGGCCGCGGCGTGCTTGTGTCGCGAGTCAGGCTGCGGCGGCCGCGACGACGCTCTCGGTCCAGTCGATCACCGCGGTCGGCCTGACGATGTGGCGGCGGAAGCCGAGCTCTGCCGGCCCGAGGCCGAGGGCCAGGCCGACTAGCTGGGGCAGATGCAGCACGGGCATCTTCAGCTCGCGCCCGACGACGGCCTGGGCAAGCGGCTGCTGGAGATCGAGGTTCAGGTGGCACAGCGGGCAGGGGGTGACGACACAGTCGGCCTGCGCGTCGACGGCGTCGCCGAGGTTGCGGCCGGCCTGCCGCAGCGAGGCCGTCTTGTTCATCGTGATGATCGGGAAGCCGCAGCACTTGTGCGAGCCGGCGTAGTCGATCACGGTGCCACCGAGCGTGTCGATGACCTGCTCGAGGTAGCGGTGGCGCGGATGCTCGTGGTCGATGCCCAGGCGCTGCGCCGGGCGGACGATGTAGCAGCCGTAGAAGGGCCCGACGCGCAGGTTGGTCAGCGGCCGCTTCACCTTCTGGCGCAGCGTGTCCAGGCCGATCTCCTCGACCAGCAGCCAGAGGAAGTTCTTGTTCGTGACGCCCGGCTCGTAATGCAGCCCCTCGGAGGCGAGCGTGGAGTTGATCTGCGTTCGGTAGACGGCGCTTGCGTCCAGGCGCTCCTGGCATTCGCTCTGCGCGCCCTGGCAGGTCGAGCAGATGTTCATCATCAGCTCTCCCTCGGTCTGGGCGGCCATCGCGAAGGTCCGGGCGTTGAGTGTGTCGGCGAGCTCCTGGTTGTGCTCGGCGATCACGCCGGCGCCGCAGCAGCTCGCCCGGTCGAGCTCGAGCAGCTCGATGTCGAGCAGCGGCGCGACCGCCGCCATGGCGCCGTGCAGCTCGGGGGTGAAGCCGCGGCTGACGCAGCCCGGCCAGTAGGCGACCTTCATGCGAGGGCCTCCGTCGTCGTCGGCTCGTTGTCCTCATCGGTCCCGCTGACGTAGAGGTTCAGCTCGTAGCGCTCCGGCTTGCTCTCGATCCGGTCAAAGATCGCGCGCAGCTCCTTGGAGGCCTTGTGCGGGTGCAGCAGCGCCTTCTTCGGGGTTATCTTGCCCCGCAGCAGACCGCGAATCGCGATCGGCATCGAGGCGAGCAGCTCGGGCACGGCGCGCGGGTTGAACTTGCCGCCGTAGGAATCCGGCAGCAGGTCGGCCTCGTGCAGCAGGCCGTTGCGGCGGACGTTGTTGACGAACGCGTGCTCGTGACGGTAGCCGTTGTTGCGATCCTCGATGTGGTGGTCGGATCCGGCGATGCGGCGCAGCCGCATGATCTGGCCCATCGGGTTGACGCCCTTCGGGCAGGCGTCGACGCACTTGAAGCAGTGCGTGCAGGTGTAGAGCCCGTGCGGGTCCTCCGACATCGCTGTCAGGCGCTCGCTGTGCTCGGCGTCGCGCGGGTCGCCGACGAAGCGGTAGGCCTTGGCGAGCGCGGCCGGGCCCGTGAAGTCCGAGTCGACCTCCATCGCGAGACAGTCCGACACGCAGGCGCCGCACTGGATGCAGGCCATCGACTGGGTCACGTCGACCATCGCTTCGCGGTCGACGAGGTATTCGCGCTCGGGGACCGGTTCGCGGGCCAGCAGCCACGGCGTCACCGACTGGATCTTCTTCCAATGCACCGCGTCCATGTCGACGATCAGGTCCTTGATCACCGGCATGTTGCCCATCGGCTCGACCGCGATCGTCCCGTCGGTGGAGCGCTCGAGCGCCTCGTCGAGGTGTGTGTGACAGGCGAGCCCGGGCTGGCCGTTGATGCGAACGCCGCAGGAGCCGCAGATCGCGGCCCGGCAGGAGCAGCGGATGCCGATCGATCCGTCGAAGCGGCCCCGGGCCTGCAGGATCCCCTCGAGCACCGAACGGTGCGGCTCGAGCTCGATCGTGTGCGACTCCCAGTAGGGAGGCTCGCCGGACTCCGGGTCGTAGCGGCGCAGACGCAGGGTGAACTCGCTCATTGGTGGCTCCGTCCGTAAGTGGGGCGTGTTATCCGGCGAGTGGCTCGGCGGTCGTGGCGAGGACGCAGGAAGCGGGCAAGCCTGGCTGGCTTGCCGCGACCGAGGACGACGCCACGGACGTCGAGACGCCGCCGGGAACGTGGCGCACTTACGGACGGAGCCACTAGTACTTCCTCTCCTCGGGCTGCCACTGGGTGATCGTCACGGGGGAGTAGGACACCTCTGGCTCGCCGTCCGCGCCGCGGTTGATATCGATGTGCTTCAGCCACTCGGCGTCGTCGCGCTCCGGGAAGTCGGTGCGGAACTGGGCGCCGCGAGACTCCTTGCGCTCGAGCGCGGCGACGACCATCGTCTCCGCGGCGTCGAGCATGTAGCCGAGCTCGATCGCGCCGAGCACGTCCTGGTTGAAGACCGTCCCGCGGTCGTCGATGTAGGCGCTACTGGCCTCCTCCTTGAGGCGCACGACGACCTCACGGGCACTCGAGAGCCCCTGCTCGTCGCGGAACACCGCGACGTGCTGGTTCATCGTGATGCCCAGCTCCTCCTTGATCTCGGAGATCCGCCGGCCCACCCGCGGGCGGGCGATGATCTGCTCGATCATCTCGGTGTCGCGCCGCAGCTGCGTGTCCGCTACCGACGGCATCGCGATCGAGCGCGCCCGGGCCGCGGCGTGCTCACCCGAGCGGCGGCCGAAGATCAGCGTGTCGAGCAGCGAGTTGGCGCCCAGCCGGTTGCCGCCGTGGACCGACACGCAGGCCACCTCGCCCGCCGCGTAGAGGCCGGGAATCGGCGTGCGACCGTCCTTGTCGGTCTTCACGCCGCCCATGATGTAGTGCTGCCCCGGCTGGATCACGATCGGCTCGCGGGTGATGTCCACGCCGGCGAAGTCCTTGCCGATGTTGACGATCTCCCGCAGCGCTTCGAGCGTCCGCTTGCGCGGCACGACGGTGATGTCGAGGTAGATGCCCCGCCCGTCGGGGCCGACGCCACGGCCCTCGTTGATCTCGATCTGCTCGGCGCGCGAGACCACGTCGCGCGAGGCGAGCTCCATCTTGTTGGGTGCCATCTTGGCCATGAACCGCTCGCCCTCGCTGTTGAGCAGGTGCGCACCTTCGCCGCGCGCCCCCTCGGTGATCAGGAAGCCGTTCTCGGCCAGCGTCGTCGGGTGGTACTGGATCATCTCCATGTCCATCAGCGGTGCACCGGCGCGGTAGGCCTGGGTGATCCCGTCGGCGGTGCAGATCAGCGCGTTCGTCGTCGGCTTGAAGCACTGGCCGGCCCCGCCCGAGGCGAGGATCACGTTCTTGGCGGCGAAGGTCTCCATCCGGCCGCTGCGGATGTCGCGCGCGACGACGCCGGTGCAGCTGCCGTCGTCGTCGATGATCAGCGAGGTCACGAACCACTCCTCGAAGCGCTCGACCGTCGAGGAGTGCTTCATCAGCTGCTCGTAGAGCACGTGGAGGATCGCCTGGCCGGTGATGTCGGCGACGTAGGCGGTGCGGTTCATCGAGGCGCCGCCGAACGCCCGCAGGTCGAGTTCGCCGGCGTCGTTGCGGTGGAAGGTGACGCCGATGTGCTCGAGATGCATGACCTCGGCGGGCGCCTCGCTGCACATCACCTCGATCGCGTCCTGGTCGCCGAGGAAGTCCGAACCCTTGACCGTGTCGTAGGCGTGCGAGCGCCAATCGTCGGCGACGCTGATCGCGGCGTTGATGCCGCCCGCGGCCGCGACGGAGTGCGAGCGCACGGGGTGAACCTTGCTCATGATGGCCACCGACACGCCCTCGCGGGCCGCGGCGAGGGCTGCGCGCTGGCCGGCCAGGCCGGCGCCGATG
>JBEKSK010000146.1:0-6906 GCA_049517155.1 Solirubrobacteraceae bacterium | reverse complement strand
CGAGCTCGACCCGGCGGCACTCGCGGAGCTTTACCGGTGAGTGCGGCGACGCCCACGCTGGCCGCCCCGCGGACGCGCGTCGTGCTCGCGGCGCTGCTGCGCAAGGAGCTGCGCGTCGAGCTGCGCAGCTTCGCGGCGGTGCCGGCGATGTCGCTGTTCAGCGTGACGACCTTCGTGCTGTTCCATTTCGCCCTGCAGCGAAACGCGCTGAGCGGCGATCTGGCGAGCGGTGTGCTGTGGGTGACGCTGCTGTTCGCGGCGATCCTGGGGATCAACCGGCTGTTCGTCGCCGACGCCGAGCAGGGTGGCTTCGACGGCTTCCTGCTCTCGCCGGCCGACCGCAGCGTGCTTTTGTATTCCAAGGCGCTGACGCTGCTCGCCTACCTGCTCGTGCTCGAGCTGGTCGCGGTGCCCGCGTTTGCGCTGCTGTTGCTCCAGCCCGCGATCTGGCCGGCGCTACCGGGCCTTCTGGTCGTGCTCGCGCTCGGCGATCTGGGCATCGTCGTGATCGGGACGCTGGTCGGCGCGCTCGCCGTTCGCACGAGCGTGCGCGATCTGCTCGGCCCGATGATCTCGCTGCCGCTGCTGGTCCCGGTACTGCTCTGCGCGGCTCGCGCTGCCTCGCCGGTGCTCGGCGCGACTGCGGCCGGGACGCTGCCGCTGCGCTGGCTTTTGACCCTGGCGCTCTATGATCTCGTCTTCGGGTTGATCACCTTCGCGGTCTTCGACTTCCTGCTGGAGGACTGAACCGATGTACGGCAAGCGACTGCGGCCACTCGCGCTGACCACGTTCGCAGCGCTCACGCTGACGCTCGTGCTCGCCTTCTTCTGGGCGCCCAACGACGCCAACCAGGGCTTCCTGCAGAAGATCTTCTACCTGCACGTCCCGCTCGCCATCGTCACGCTGTGCGGATTCATCTACGGCGGCCTGGCCGCGATCGCCCATCTGCGCACACGCGACTCGCGCTGGGACATGCGCTCCTACGTCGCGATCCACCTCTCGCTGGTGTTCGGCGTCGGCGTCCTCGTCACCGGCTCGATCTGGGCGAAGGGGTCGTGGGGCGTGTGGTGGGACTGGAGCGAGCCCACGCTCGTCTCCTTCCTGCTGATCATGCTGCTCTACGCGACCTACCAGCCGCTGCGCTTCGCGATCGAGGATCCCGAGCGCCAGGCCCGCTACGCGTCGGTGTTCGCGATCACGGCGGGCGCCTTCGTGCCGATCAACTTCGTCATCGTGCGGCTCTCCACCGCCTATCTTCATCCGCGCGTGCTGGGCAACATCAGCGCCAACCTGCCGGGGCGCTTCCAGATCGTCTTCTACCTCTCGCTGCTCAGCATGGCCCTGCTGTGGATCACGCTGTGGCGCTACGAGATGACCTCCAAGCACGCGAGCGCGCAGCTGCGCGCGCTGAAGCGCTCACTCGGCGGCGATGACGACGAGACGCTACCCCGGCGCAGCGCCGTGCCGACCGTGACCGTCGGCATCGGCGCCACCCCCGCCGCGCGCAAGAGCGTGCGCAGCCGCGCCGGGACGACGCGATGATCGCGCTGCTGGAGATCCCGCTGCATCAGGCGGTGCCCTACGTCGCCGGCGCCTACATCGCCTTCGTCGCTCTGATCCTGCTCTACCTCGCGATCATGGCCGCCAAGCTCGGCCGGATCGAGCGCGAGCTTGGCGAGCTGACCGACCTTGCGGCGCGCCGGCGCGCCGGCGAGCAGGAGCACGACGCGCCGTGACCGAGCTGCTGCTGGTCGGGATCTCCCACCGCATCGCGCCGGTCGCGCTGCGCGAGCGCGTCGCCTTCACCGAGCGCCAGGCGGCCCGCTTCGTCGCCGCCCTGTGCATCGAGCCGGCGATCAGCGAGGCGGTTGCGATCTCGACCTGCAACCGGACCGAGCTCTACGTGGTGCTCGAGGACGCCGGCAGCGCCGCTGAGAGCGCGGTGCTGGCACGACTGGCCGCGCATGCCGAGATCGCGGCGGCGGACCTGGCGGCGGTGACCTACACGCTGCGCAACTGCGACGCGGCGCGCCACCTCTTCCGGGTGACCGCGGGGCTTGAGTCGATGATCGTCGGCGAGCACGAGATCCAGGGCCAGGTCAAGCGTGCGCACGAGAACGCCCGCGAGACCGGCACGAGCGGCCCGCTGTGCAACCGCCTGTTCGGCGCCGCGCTGCACACCGGCAGGCGCGTGCGCGCCGAGACCGCGATCGCCCGCAGCCACGTGAGTCTCTCCTCGGTCGCGGTGGAGCTCGCCGAACGGCTGCTCGGGGAGCTCCGGGGGCGCCCCGTGGTCGTGATCGGGGCGGGCGAGACGAGCGAGCTGACCGCCCAGGCGCTCGCCGCGCGCGGTGTCGCGACGACCTTCATCGCCAACCGCCACGCCGATCGCGCACGCTCGATGGCGGAGCGTTTCGGCGGCTCGGTGGTCCGCCTGGAGCGCCTGCCGGAGACGCTCGAGACCGCCGACATCGTCCTCGCCTCAACCTCCTCACCGCATCCGATCGTCGGCCGCGAGGAGCTCGAGATCGTGATGCGAGCCCGCGAGCGGCGGCCGCTGCTGCTCATCGACATCGCCGTCCCGCGCGACATCGACCCGTCGTGCGCCGAGCTGGAAGGCGTCACGCTGCGCGACATCGACGACCTGCAGGCGGCCGTCACGCACAACCTCTCGAGCCGCGCCGCCGACGTTCCCGCCGCCGAGGAGATCATCAGCCAGGAGATCGGGCGCTTCGCGCAATGGCTGGGCGAGCTGGATGTGCGCCCCACGATCGCCATGCTGCACGCCCGCGGCGAGCGCATCGCCGAGCAGTTGCTGGAGGAGAACGCGGGGCGCTGGGAGTCCGCATCGGCGCGCGATCTGGCACGGGTCGAGGCGCTGGCCCGGGCGGTCGTCGCACGCCTGCTGCATGAGCCGACGATCCGCCTGCGCAGCCTCGACGCAGAGCGGGTGCACGGCAGCATCGAGCTGCTGCGCGACCTCTTCGCCCTGCGGGGGGGCATGGACGACGCGGGCCGCGACCGGGCGCCCGCGCGCGACGACGCGCACGACAACGTGCGGGAGCTGCGCAGCGGCAATCCGTGACCGGATCGCAGGAGCACGCCGCGCAGGCGCCCGCACGCGCAGCACCGGGGGGCAGGCCGGCGCTTGCGCTCGGCACGCGGGGGAGCCCGCTGGCGCTGCGTCAGGCACAGCTCGTCGCGGACGCGATCGACGCGGAGGTTGAGATAGTCGTGCTACGCACGACCGGGGACCGCGGCGCGAGCGGCGACAAGCGCCGCTGGGTCGACACGATCGAGTCGGCACTGCTGGAGCGGACGGTCGACCTCGCGGTGCATTCGGCCAAGGACGTGCCGGCCGAGCTCGCTCGCGGCCTGGTGATCGCCGGCTCGCCGGCGCGCGAGGACGCGCGCGACGCGCTCTGCGGAGCGCCTTGCGTCGCCGCACTCGCACCGGGCGCGCGCGTGGGGACGAGCAGCCTGCGCCGGCGCTCCCAGCTGCTCGCGTTGCGCGAGGACCTCGAGGTGTCGGAGGTGCACGGCAACCTCGACACGCGGCTTGCGCGGCTGGACGCCGGTGATTTCGACGTGATCGTGCTCGCCTGCGCCGGGTTGAGCCGGCTCGGGCGCTTCGGCTGGCACGCCAGCGACGAGCTGGTTCCGGCCGCCGGTCAGGGCACGCTCGCGATCGAGGCGCGGGCGGGCGATGAGCGTGTCGGCGCGGCGATCGCCGCGCTGCGACACGGCCCGACCGAGCGCGCGCTGGCGGCGGAGCGGGCGCTCGTGCGCTGCATGGGCGCGGGCTGCGACACCCCGATCGGCGCCCACGCGCGCCCGCGCAGCGACGGGGGCCTGGAACTGCGCGCGTTCGTCGGGGCGCCCGACGGATCGGAGTGGATCACCGACCGCCTGGCCGGCGCCGAGGACCCCGTGGAGCTCGGCGAGACAGTGGCGCGGCGGCTCTTGTCGTGCGGCGCCGGAGCGCTGCTGGCATGAATGCCGACGGCGCCGGCGCGCCAGGGCCGAGCGGCCGGGTCGCGTTCGTCGGCGCCGGGCCCGGCGACCCGGGCCTGCTGACCGCGCGCGCGCTGGAACTGATCGCGCTCGCCGACGTGATCCTCTACGACCGCCTGATCCCCGATCAGGCGCTGGCCGGCGCGCGCGCCGATGCCGAGTTGCGTTACGTCGGCAAGCAGGGTGGCGGGCCGTTCGTCCCGCAGGAGCAGACGGAGGCGCTGATGCTCGAGCGGGCCCGGGCCGGCGCGCTCGTCGTGCGGCTGAAGGGCGGCGACCCGTTCGTGTTCGGTCGCGGCGGCGAAGAGGCGCTCGCGCTGCGCGCCGCCGGGATCGCCTTCGAGGTCGTCCCCGGGATCACCGCCGGCATCGCCGCCAGCGCCTACGCCGGCATCCCGGTGACCCATCGCGGCCTGGCCAGCGCGGTGGCCCTGATCACCGCCCACGAGGACCCCGCCAAGCCCGAGGGGGCGCTTGACTGGAACGCGCTCGCCGCGTTTCCCGGGACGCTCGTCTTCTACATGGGCGTGCGCACGCTGCCGGCGCTGAGCGCGCGGCTGATCGACGCCGGCCGTCCGGGCGCGCAAGCCGCCGCCGTCGTCTCACACGGCACGCTGCCCGAGCAGCGGACTGTGCTCGGCACGCTCGCGAGCATCGCGGCCGATGCCGCCGCCGCGGGCGTGCAGGCCCCGGCGATCACGGTGATCGGCGAAGTCGCGGCGCTGCACGCACAGCTCGAGTGGCGGCAGCCGGGCCCGCTCGCCGGAGCGACGGTCGCCGTCACGCGAGCCCGCGCGCAGAGCTCGTCGCTCGCCGCCCGGCTGCGCGCGCTCGGGGCTTCGGTGATCGAGACGCCGTCCATCCGCATCGTGACGACGACCGACGAGCTGCCGGCGCTCGAGAGCTTCGACCTGCTCTGCCTGACCAGCGCCAACGGCGTCGATCTGCTGTTCGAGCGCCTCGCCGCGCGCGGCGAGGACGCGCGAAGCATGGCGGGGGCCGTTGTGGCGGCGATCGGCCCCGGCACCGCGCGCGCGCTGCGCGATCACGGCGTGATCGCCGACGTCGTGCCGGAGCGCTTCGTCGCCGAGGGCCTGATCGAGGCGCTGGCCGGAGTCGAGTTCTCGCGCGTGCTGATCGCGCGCGCAGCGCAGGCGCGAGACGTGCTGCCCGATGCTCTGCGCGAGCGCGGGGCGAGCGTGGAGATCGTGAGCCTGTATGAGACCGTTGTCGAGCCGCTGGACGCCGCGGTCCTGCCCGCGCTCACGCAGGCCGACTACCTGACCTTCACCTCCTCCTCGACCGTGCGCAACTTCCTCTCCAGCGCCCGGCCGGGTGCCGCCACGCGGATCGTCTCGATCGGCCCCGTCACGAGCGCGACGCTGCGCGAGCACGGTCTCAGCGTCAGCCTGGAGGCCGAGCGCCACGACATCGACGGGCTCATCGAGGCGATCGTCGCCGACCGCACCGGCAAGGACCGGTGAGCGGCGTGAACGGGAGCGCGGTCAGGTGATCGGCGTGAGGGCGAGCGCGGTCCGGTGAGCACGCTGAACGGGAGCGCTGAGCGGTGATCGGCGAGGAGGCTGTCCCGGTCATCACCTTCCTGTCGGATTACGGTCCGTGGGACGAATTCGTCGGGGTGTGCCATGCGGTGATGGCGAGGCGCGCGCCGCGGGCGCGGATCATCGACCTCGGTCACGGCGTCGCCCGCCACGACGTGCGCGCCGGGGCGCTGGCTCTGCGCGCGGCCCTCCCCTACACGCCCCCCGGCGTGCATCTCGCCGTCGTCGATCCAGGCGTGGGCGGGAAGCGGCGGGCGGTCGCGCTGCGCGTCGCGGCGGCAGGACGCACGATGGTCGGCCCGGACAACGGCCTGCTGACGCTCGCCGCGCAGGAGTTCGGCGGCGTGACCGAGGCCGTCGACATCGGCGACTCAGCCGAATGCCTGAGGCCGATCAGCGCGACCTTCCACGGTCGCGACGTGTTCGCGCCGGTCGCGGCTGCGCTTGCCGCCGGCGTCGTGCTCGCGGCACTCGGGGAGCCGATCGCCGTTGAGGGGCTGGTCGCGCTGGCGCTGCCAGGGGCCAGGCTTGACGGGGACTCCCTCGTCGCGCACGTCCTCACCACCGACGTCTACGGCAACGTCTCGCTCGACGCGACGGCCGAGTCGGCCGCGGCAGCCGGGTTTCGCGCCGGAGCGGCGATCGTCGTGGCGGCGGCGGGAACGCCGACGCCAGGTCACTTCGCCGCAACGTTCTCCGACGTCGCGCCCGGCGGGCTGCTCGTCTACATCGACGCGCGCGGTGCGCTCGCGCTCGCGATCAACGGCGGCTCCGCGGCCACGGTGCTGGCGGTCGGCACGGATGACGAAGTGGTCCTGCGCCCGGCCTCTCGGCGGGAGGCGGAGTGAGCCCGACGGCACAGGGCGTCGGCGGGTCGGCGCGCTCGCCCGAGCCACGCCCCCAGCTCGGCACGCCGCGGGTTCACCACACGAGGACCGGCTCGACGAGCGTCGACGCGCGCGAGCTGGCGCTCGCGGGCGCCCCGCACGGGACGCTCGTCACCGCCCACGAGCAGCACGCGGGGCGCGGCCGTCACGGCCGCAGCTGGCACGCTCCGGCGCGCACTGCGCTGCTGTGCTCACTCGTGCTGCGCGACCCTCCTGCGCTGCTCTCGATCACCGCCGGGGTGGCGGTGGCGGAGCTGGCCGGGCCGCCGGCGTTGCTGAAATGGCCCAACGACGTGCTGCTCGGCGGCCGCAAGGTCAGCGGCATCCTGGTCGAAGGCCGCCCGCAGGAGCACTGGGCGGTGCTCGGGATCGGCGTCAATGTCGCGCTCGCGCCGCAGGACCTGCCCGAGGATCTGCATCACATCGCCGGCACCCTCGGCCT
>JBEKSK010000145.1:0-6928 GCA_049517155.1 Solirubrobacteraceae bacterium | reverse complement strand
CTCGTGAGCGGCGCCGCGATCTCGGCCGCGCAGGTGGAGATCACGACGCAGGGCGTCGTGTTCACACAGATCGTCCTGGCGCCCGCCGTCAAGTGACGCGCTGAGGCTCGGGAAGGGGCGCCGGCGGCGCGGGTGGGAAACCCCGCCGCCGAGCCGCTCCCGGCCCTGCTCACCTTTCCTTCGACGCGGGCGTAGAAGCACTACGGTGTCCGCTGTGGAGGCCTCGAGGTTCAGCCGCCGCACGTTCGTGGCGCGAAGTTCGCTCGGGGTGTTCGGGGCGAGCGCTCTCGCCGCCTGCGGCACGGCGTCGCCGCGCACCAACACGGCGACCTCGACCAGCAGCTCGACGAGCGCCACGACGAGCACCACGACGAGCACAACCTCCGCCGCCGGCCCGCCGACGCCGGCGCAATGGGCGGCGCTGCGCGAATCGCTCTCAGGGCAGCTGGTCCTGCCAACGCAGGCCTCCTATGCCCAGTCCAAGCTCGTCTATGACCTGCGCTTCGAGGACGCGGAGCCGGCGGCGATCGCCTACGCCGCCTCCGCCGACGATGTCCAGCGCCTCGTCGACTTCGCCCGAACGCACGCGCTCGCCCCGATCCCCCGCTGCGGCGGACACAGCTACGCGGGCTACTCGACCGGGTCGGGGCTCGTGATCGACGTCGGGGCGATGAACGTTGTCAGCGTCGCCGGCTCCACCGCCACGGTCGGCGCCGGAACTCGCCTCGTCGACCTCTACAGCGCGCTGGCCGGCGCCGGAGTGCTCGTGCCCGGCGGCAGCTGCCCGACCGTGGGCATCGCCGGGCTGGCGCTCGGCGGCGGCGTCGGCGTGCTCGGCCGCCGCTACGGCCTCACGGCCGACGTGCTCGAGTCCGTGGAGGTCGTCACCGCGGACGCCCGGCTGCTGAGCGCCGACGCGGCGTCGGAGCCCGACCTCTACTGGGCGAGCCGCGGCGGCGGCGGGCGCAACTTCGGCATCGCCACCTCGCTTCGCTTCAACACCGCGCCGATTCCCCCGCTGGCTCTGTTCACGCTCGAATATCCCTGGGCGGCGGCCTCGGACCTGCTGGGGTCCTGGGCGCAGTGGATCAGCGGCGCTCCGGACGAGCTGTGGTCGAACTGCCTGCTGCTCAGCGCCGGGCCGAGTGGGCTGATCGCTCGCGCGACCGGCGTCTACGCCGGCGAGGTGGGGCCGCTCTCGAGCCTCGTCGCAGCGCTGCGGTCCGCCGTCGGCGCCGCGCCGACCACCAACTTCATCGGCGCCGACACCTACCTGAACGCGATGCTCGCCGAGGCCGGCTGCGCCGAGCTGACCCTCGCGCAGTGCCATCTCAGCGCCCCCGGCTCGCCCGGCACGCTGCCGCGCACGGCCTTCGCGGCCAAATCGGCCTATTTCTCAGCGCCGCCATCCCCGCCTGCGCTCGCCGCGATCACCGCCGCCGTGGCCAGCTTCCAGAGCGAGTTGCCGGGACTGGGCGGCGGGCTCGCCTTCGACGCCTACGGCGGCGCGATCAACGCCGTCGCCGCCGACGCCACCGCTTTCGTGCACCGCGACGCGCTCTGCCAGTTGCAGCTCAGCGGCTCCTGGGGGGCCGGCGCCTCGAGCGAAACCACCGCCGCCGTCGCGGACTGGCTTTCCGAGACCGCCGCCGCGCTCGCCCCCTACACCAACGGCCAGTCCTACCAGAACTACATCGACCCGACGCTCGCCGACTGGCAGCAGGCCTACTACGGCTCGAACCTGCCGCGTCTGGCGGCGGTCAAGCGCGCCTACGACCCCGACAACGTCTTCAGCTTCGCGCAGTCGATCCCGCCGGCGGCGTAGCGGCGCCTTGGAGGGGTCGAAGTCGGCCGCTTCGAGCCTCCCGCAGCAGCCACGCCAGCAGGCGGCAGCGAGGGGGTCGAGCGGTTGCGCGCCGAGCGAGCCGCCGCGGTAGCCGTCGCCGCAGCGATCCGCTCGCGCGGGGTGGCGGCGCTGCGGTGCGCCTCTGCCGGCAGGGCGGCCTGCGCCCACGCCGGGCCGTCAACGGCTAGCGTCAGCTTGCGTGAGCGTCCCCGAGGGCCAGCCGTCGCTGATCTACGTCATCGGACGCGTCGATCAGGGCGTGCGGCGCGAGCTGCGCGTGCGTCTGGCGCCGCTGGCGCTGAGCGTCCCCGACGTCACGACGCTGTCGGTCCTGCGCGGGCGAAGCGGCCTCTCGAACGCCCAGCTGGCGCGCCGCGCGCTGATCACGCCGCAGTCGATGCTCGAGGTGCTCGCGTCGCTCGAGCAACGCGGCCTGCTCGCCCGGCGCCCCGACGCCGCGAACGCACGGATCATGCGCGCCGAGCTGACGCCGTCAGGCCGGCGCCTGCTGGCCCGAGCCGATGCCGTGATCGCCGCGCTCGAGGACGAGTTGCTGGCCGCCGTCGCGCCCGAGGAGCGAGAGCAGGCGCGGGGCGCCCTGCTGCGCGTGATGGGCGAGCTTTCGGCGCTGCTCAGAGCGCAAGCAGCGCAGCGGCGTTCTGCTTGAGCACGAGCGGACGCACCTCGTCGCGGATCGCCAGCGCTTCGAAGTCGGCGAGCCAGCGGTCCGGGGTGATCAGCGGGAAGTCCGAGCCGAACAGCATCTTCTCGCGCAGCAGCGTGTTGGTGTAGCGGACCAGGATCTCCGGGAAGTACTTCGGCGACCAGCCCGACAGGTCGATGTACACGTTCGGCTTGTGCGTCGCCACCGCCAGCGCCTCCTCCTGCCAGGGAAACGACGGATGGGCGAGGATGATCTTCAGGTCCGGGAAGTCGGCGGCGAGATCGTCGATCGCCATCGGGTTGGAGTACTTCAGGCGCACGCCGCCGCCGCCCGGCATGCCGGCGCCGATGCCGGTCTGCCCGGTGTGGAAGAGCGCGATCTTGCCGGCCTGCGCGATCACCTCATACAGCGGGTAATAGGTGCGGTCGTTGGGCCAGAAGGCCTGCGTGTTGGGATGGAACTTGAAGCCGCGCAGCGCCGGGTACTCGGCGATCAGCCGCCTGGCCTCGCGCACGCCGAGCTTGCCCTTGTGCGGATCGATGCTGGCGAACGGGATGAGCACGTCGGGATTGGCGCTGGCGACTTCGAGCACCTCGTCGTTGGAGATCCGCGCGCGACCCATCCCGGCCTCGTCGTCGACGGTGAAGACGACGGCGAGCATCGAGCGCTCCCGGTAGTAATCGGCGACCTCCTGCGTCGTCGGCTGGGGCGGTGAGCCGCCGAAGTAGCTGGCTGCCGCGGCAAGCAGCTCGCCGGTGACGGGATCCTGCGGCACGTGCGCGGAGCGCTCGGCGTGCGTCAGCACATCGATCGCGACCACCGCGTCGAGGTCGTAGCTCACGACTGTTCGAGGTCCAGGTCGGCGAAGTCGATCCCGTAGGTCTGCTGCTCCGCCGCGAACGCCGCCGGCCAGCGCTCGGCGATCTGCTCGGGATTCCAGCCGCCCTCGCGCAGCTCGACGACGATCTCCTGCGGGTGCGACCAGAGGCTGAGGCGGTCGCCGCCGAGCCCGACGCACTGGCCGCTGATGTGGCCGCCGGCCGCCGAGGCCAGGAACACGACGAGCCCCGCGCAGTCGTGGGGCTCACCGACGCCGTGCTCCTGGCGAACCGCGCGCGGCAGGCCCTCGCCTCGCGCCACCCGCTCGACCAGCGGTGCGTACGCGGGGATGCTCGCAGTCATCGCCGTCCACGCGGTCGGGATGATCGCGTTGACCGTGATCGCGTCGCGCGCCAGCTCCATCGCCCAGGTGCGTGCGAACGCCGCGATCCCGGCCTTCGCCGCGGCGTAGTTGGTCTGGCCGAAGTTGCCGCGCTGCCCGGCCGGCGAACCGACGACGATGATCCGCCCGCCCTCGCCCTGCTCGCGCATCGCGATCGCCGCCGCGCGCGCACAGGTGAAAGTGCCACGCAGGTGCGTCTTGATCACCAGGTCGAAGTCCTCGTCGGTCATCTTCCAAAGCACCCGGTCGCGCAGCACGCCCGCGTTGGTGCACATCACGTCGAGGCGCCCGAACTCCGAGCGTGCCAGGGCGACCAGCGCCTCGGCGACATCGCTCTCGCCGACCGCGGCGATCTCCGCGACCGCCCGCCCACCGGCGTCGGCGATCATCGCGACCGTCGCCCTGGCGCCGTCCTCGTCGAGATCGTTGACGACCACCGCCGCGCCGGCTGCGGCCAGCGCGATCGCGTAGGCGCGCCCGAGGCCGCGGCCGCTGCCGGTCACGACGGCCACGCGACCGCCGAGGTCGAGTGCCGCGTTCATGCGTAGTACCGCAGCAGGCACTCCGCCGCGAGCGCCGGCTTGGCCTGTCCTTCCACCTCGATGCTCGCCGCCAGCTTGACCTGCGCGCCGCCCTCGAGCGGCGTCACCTCGATGATCGTGGCGGTGATGCGGAAGCGCGCGCCGACCGGCAGTGGCGCCGGGAAGCGGACACGGTCGAGCCCGTAGTTGATTCGCAGGGCGGCATCGGTCACATCCAGGCGCTGGGTGAACGGCGCGAGCAGCGAAAGGGTCAGGAAGCCATGCGCGATCGTGCCGCCGAACCGCGTCTCGCTGGCGCGCTCAACATCGACGTGGATGAAGTTGTGGTCACCGGTGAGCTCGGCGAAGCCGTCCACCCGCTGCTGCGTCATCTGCGTCCACTCGGAGTGTCCGAGCGATGCGCCGACGAGCGCCACAAGACCGGCCAGGTCGGTGACCGTGTGCTGCCCGCTCGGCTGTTCTGCGGCATCCATCCTGGCCTCCATTCTTTCACCGCCACCGGCAGGTCGCGGTCTTTAATATCAGGCTTCCGAATAGCGAGGCGCCCGCTCGCGCTCGCTGCGGGACGCACGGCGCATCGCTTCGGGCGGCCCGCTACGTTTCCCCGCGATGCGCGTGGCACACCTCGCGGCGATTGCCGTCGCGCTCACATTGCTCGCCGCCGCTGGCGCCCATGCGGCGACCTGGAGCGCTCCGGCGACGCTTCAGACCTGCGCCCCCGCCGGCGACCCGAAGGTCGTCTTCCCGTTCAGCTGGCCGTCGACGCGCAGCGGTCGCGGAGCGATCCTGTGGCTCGGCGGCGCGCCGAGCTGCGGCGGTGGCGCCGGCGCGCCGAGCACGCTCGACTCGGCGACGCTGCACACCGACGATCAGCCGAGCGTCCCGCGCGCGGTGCTCTCCGGCCGCCGGCTGCTGGGGCCGCTCGAGACCGCGAGCACCAGCGACGGGCAGCTCGTCGCCGTCGCCGGTGACGGCGGGCTCGCGAACGGCGGCCATCCGGGAGCTCTTTTGGCGGAGGGCCACGCCGGCGGCGTCCTGCCCGTCCGGGTCGCGCTCGGCGGACCGGACGCGCCGGTCGCGACGGCGGACGGCTACATCGGCGACGCGGACATCGTCACGACCGCGACGGCGCTCGGCGGTGCCCAATTGATCGAACTGCGCGAGCAGCGCCACTTCAACGCGAGGTTCGCGGCGCCCGTGACCCTGACCGAGGGATTCGCGCCGATCACCGCCCTCACGGTCGGCATGGACTTCCGCGGCGATTCGCTCCTGATGTGGGCGCAGGGCGGCGAGATCCACGCCCAGCGGGTGACGAACGCGGGGGGCGTATTCCCGCCGCAGGTGCTCGGAGCGGCGGGCTACGCACCGCAGCTCGCGGCGGTCTTGAGCGACAACAACCACGCCTTCGTGATGTGGACCGATGAGCCGCCGCCGGGTGCCGGCGGCGAGGCGCGCATCTACCTCGAGCACTCGGGCAACAACGTCGCCTTCGCTTCTGCTCCGCGGCTGCTCGCCGCGTTCGCCGAGCCCGCGCACCAGCGCCTCACCCCGGGCTCGATCGCCTTGGTGCGCGTCACCCCCTCCGAGGGCGTGCTGGCTGCTTGGACGCTCGTCCAGGACGGTAGCTACGCCGTCCAGGCAGCCGGGCTGACCAGCTCGCAGGTCCTGCCGGCGACGACGATCGCGCAGCCGGGCGCCGACCTGCGGCTCGCGGCGCTCGCCACGGGCCCCGACAACGACTTCGTCGCGGTGCTGGAGAGCGCGCCCCGCGACGCCGGCGGCTTTGACACATCCCAGCAGGCGATCCTCGCGACGCGCAGCGTCCCCGGGGGTCCGGGCGGGGTCGCCTTCGAGGCTCCGACGCAGCTGGCGGGACCGGGGCCGAACAGCGCCCCGTCGGTCGCGATCGACCCCGACAGCGACCGTGCGGTCGTCGCCTGGCAAACCAGCTCCGATGGCCTGCCAGCGGTCGCCTACGCGGTGCGCGCATCGACAAGCTAGCGGCGGGGGGGCAGACGCCGACGGCCGGCGTTTGTCGTCAGCTTCATCACCTGGCAACCCAACCCGCCCGCTCGGAGCAGGGCGCCTGACTAGGGAGCGCCGCTGTGGGCCGCTCGCGGCGGCCCGAGCGTCTGCGTGCGTGCGAACGCTCGCACCGTGAGCAGCCCGAACGCGAGCCCGCCGAGCTGCGTGCAATAGACGACGCCGGCGGGGCTGCCCGCGGGCGTGATCACGTGCGTCAGGCCAAGCACGAGCTCGAGCGCCAGCCACAGCAGGAGCGCCCCCCACGCGGGCAGCTCACGCCTGCGCAGCAGCGGCATCGACGTCATCAGCACACGCGCCCGGGGGTGCGCCACGACGTAGCCGCCGAGCACGGCTGCGACCGCGCCCGCGGCGCCGAGCGCCGGCGTCACCGAGCCGGGGTTCGCGGCGACCGCGAGCGCGAGCGCCGCCAGGCCGCCAAGGAGGTAGAGCGCGAGGAAGCGCAGACGGCCGATGGTGTCCTCGAGCGTCGCTCCGAAGACAGCCAGGAACGACATCGCGAGGAGGATCGCGAGCGCGTTCTTATTCACGAAGATCGAACTGAACGCGGTCTGCCAGGTCGCGGGCTGCGGCGCGACGGTGCCCCTCTCCCCGGCCTGGCCGCTGCACAG
>JBEKSK010000144.1:0-6966 GCA_049517155.1 Solirubrobacteraceae bacterium | reverse complement strand
GGCGAGCGTGCGCCGGTCACGGCGGCGGCGGCGCAGGCGTGGCTGAGCGGGATCGTCGAAGATGCGGTGGCGGGCGCGCCGACGCCGCTGCGCGACTGGCTCTCGGCCTTCGGGCCGCTCGAGGCGCCCGAGCCGCGGCGCCTGGCGGCGCTTGCGAAGCTCTGGCCGCTGGTCGTGGCCCGCGACGCCGACGGGGCGCGCGCGCGACTCGCAGAGGACTGGCCGGCGCCGCAGGACGGTGCCGCGCTCAAGAGCGTGCTGTTCGCGCCCGAGAACGCCGACTGGTGGTCGGGCTAGCGGGCAGCTGCCGCGAGGCGCCCGGCAGCGCCGCGCGGCTCAATCGACCCGGTAGCTACCCACCCAGTCAGGGGGGGAAACCCACCCTTTGGGTGCTCGGGGACGCACCTACCCTTGGAATCGGCTGATCGACTCGGCCGGGGACTTCCGTGCCCTCCCCAAGTGACCAGGGCATCAACGCGAGCCGTAGGAGCACGATGAACCACTCAGGACACCGGATCGGATTTGCGGTAGCAACAGGCGCCGGTGGCGCCGAAACGCTGAGCGCTCACGCGCCCCTCGCCTTGCGCCGGATGCCGGCGCGGGCACTCGCTGCCGCCGCGCTGGTTGCGGTGGCGGCCATCCTGGCGTTCACGCTGACGGGCGGGCACTCGCCCGCCGTCTCGACCTCCGCGGCGCCGGCGACCGCCGCCCAGGGCTGGTCCTTTGTGCCGCTCGCCGAGCAGACATCCGTGTCGGGCTCGCTTGGCGCCCAGCTGCCCGCCTTCTGGGCGGTCCGGGCCTCCTCCGGCGCCGTCTCGCTGCACAACTCCGCTCAGGGCCTGAGCGCCACGCTGGAGCGCGGCGCGATCGCGCTGTCCGGCAATCACGGCCTCAGCCTTGGCCTCGCCGCCCTCTCGCTCGGCCGCGCCGGAACGCTCGCTCCGGTGTCCGCGCTGGGCGCGGCGCAGGTGACGCACAACCGCATCGTCTTTTCCTCGGCGGCCATCAGCGAATGGTTCGTGAACGGCCCGCGCGGACTCGAGCAGGGCTTCACACTCGCCCGGCGCCCGGCAGGTAGCGGCAGCCTCGAGATCTCCCAGCAGCTATCCGGCGATCTGTCCGCCCGTGTCAGCGCGAGCGGACACGAGGTCAGCTTCAGCTCGGCCGCAGGCGCGCTTCGCTACGAGAACCTCAGCGTCACCGATGCCCGCGGAGCACAAATCCCGGCGACGCTCGCCGTCACCGGGAAGCGCCTCCAGATCACGATCAACGACGCCGCCGCGGTGTACCCGCTGAGCGTCGACCCGATCATCGTCACTCCGGTCACGCAGAACCCGATCGCCAACGCGACCACGGGGGCCGACCCCTACTGGGTCGCCTTCAGCCCGAACGGGAAGCTGCTCGCGACCGCCAACTACACCGACTCCACGGTGTCGGTGTTCACAGTCGACCCCGCAAGCGGCCAGGTCGCTCCCGTGACGCAGGCGCTTGCCAGCAACGCCGACACCGCGAGCGGCCCCTTCTCGGTCGCGTTCAGCCCCAACGGCAAGCTCCTGGCGACCGCGAGCTTCAGCAACGACGAGGTCTCGCTGTTCAGCATCGACCCCTCGAGCGGGCAGCTGACGCCGGTGGTCCAGAGCGTTGCCGCCAATGCCGACACCGGCAGCGGCCCGCTGGTCGCGACGTTCAGCCCGAACGGCGAGCTGCTGGCGACGGCGAACTACCTCGCCAACACGGTCTCGACGTTCAGCGTCGCCTCGACCGGGCAGCTCACGCCGGTCGTTCAGAGCGTGGCCGCCAACGCCGACACCGGATCGGGCCCCTGCTCGCTCGCCTTCAGCCCGAACGGGGATCTGCTCGCCACCGCTAACTTCGCTGACAACACCGCGTCGGTGCTGGCCGTCGATCCCTCGAGCGGTCAGCTGACGCCGGTGACGCAGAGCGTCGCCACCAACGCGGACACCGGAGTCGGTCCCTACTCGGTGGCGTTCAGCCCGAGCGGCGGCCTGCTGGCCACCGCCAACTACGACTCGGACACGCTGTCGCTGTTCACCGTAGCTGCGACGAGCGGACAGCTGACGCCCGTGACCCAGACCGTTGCCGCCAACGCGGACACCGGATCCGGCCCCGTCTCGGTCGCGTTCAGCCCCAACTGGGGGCTCCTCGCCACCGCGAACTACGATTCCGACACGGTCTCGCTGTTCACCGTCGACGCTGCAACCGGGCAGCTCACGCCGGTCAGCGAGAGCCCTGCCAGCAACGAGAACACGGGAACGCGCCCGGTGGGCGTCGCATTCAGCCCCAACGGCGGCCTGCTCGCCACCGCGAACCTGAGCGACGACAGCCTGTCCGTTTACACCGTGACCGGACCCAGCGCCCATGCCGCACTGGCGTTGGCGCCGTCGTCGATCACCGCCGACGGGGTGGCGAGCACACTCGCCACGGTCACGCTGACCGATGCCAACGGCAACCCGGTCAGCGGTGACACCGTCACGTTCACGAGCACCGGCAGCCAACTCATCGGCCCCGTCACCGCCGGCACGACACCCGGCACCTACACGGCGAGGATCACCTCGACGACGACGGCCGGCACGGTGTCGATCACGGCGACCGACACCTCGGTCGGCGGGATCACTGCCAGCCAGACCCTGACGCAGACGCCGGGCGCCGCGACAGCCGTCGCGCTGACGCTCGCTCCAGCCTCGATCACCGCCAACGGTCTGAGCACGAGCGTCGCCACCGCGACGGTGACCGACGCGCACGGCAACCGGGTCTCCGGCGACGCCGTCACGATCAGGAGCAACGACGGCCAGCAGATCGGCCCCGTGACCGCGGGTACGACACCCGGCACCTACGAGGCGACGATCACCTCGACCACGACACCGGGCGGCGCGGCGATCACCGCGACCGACACCTCGGCCGGCGCGCTCGCCGCGGTCGCGACGCTGACCCAAACGTCCCTGCCGCCGGCCATCAACGCGCCGCCGGCGCAGATCGCGGCCGCGAGCACGTTCAAGATCGTCAGCCACAAGCGACTGGCGGACGGCGACATCGTCGTGACGCTGAAGCTGACCGGCGCAGGCACGATCAAGGCGGCGGGGATGCACCCCTCGGCGCACACCGCCAAGGACAGCCACATCGCCTGGGGCCCGGTCACGGTCGTGCGGACCAAGGCCGGCCTGTTCAAGGTCACGCTGCGCCCCGACAAGGGCGCGAAGTTGCTGATCAGCAACGCTCGCAGCATCGGCTCGAGCCTGCATGTCACCGTCACCGTCCACTTCAATCCGGCCAAGGGTTCGAAGCAGAAGAAGGTCCTGACGGTACTTCTGTTCAAGGGGCGCAAGCTCTGAGCAGCGCTTCGCAAAGCAGCTGAAGTTCGACACCGTGGGGCCGAGCGCGAGATCGCGCCGGCCCCACGGAATCTTTCGGCCGGCGGCGAAAGCCGCCGCATAAGAGTGTCGTGAGGGCCCGCAACCCGTCGCCGTGCGCGGAGTTCGGTGGTCTATAGACCACGAACGGAGGCGGATCGAATGCGACGCATTTTTCACCTACGGCCGATGGCGGCCAAGCTGGCGGTGGCCGGCGCGGCGTTCGCGGCGCTTGGCGGCGTCGCCTACGCGGCGAGCAGCGGCTCGCTCGTCGGGCCCAACGGGAACCTCAACGGCTGCGTCCAGCGCGGCGGCGGCCAGGTTCACATCTGGAAGCTCGGGCACGGCTGCTCGGGCAGCTGGGTGCCCACGACGTTCCGCTCGAGCAGCTCACCGGGACCGGCCGGCAAGGCCGGGGCGATCGGCGCGACCGGTGCGACGGGGCCCACCGGTCCGGCGAACCCCGCGGCCACGACCGTCGACGGTGAGACCGTCGTCAAGCTGCTCGCAAAGCTCGGCACACCCGCATCGGGAGCAGCGACCTCGACGCTCTACAGCGGCGCCGGGTTGACGATCCTCGCCAACTGCGACGCCGCCGGAAACGCGAGCCTGACCGCCAACGGGCCGGCGAGCGCTGACTCCGAGCTGACGGTCAGCGGGCGCGACAACACCGGCGCGTTCGGCAGCCAGACCAGCACGCTTGGGCCGGCGAGCCTCGCGGCGCTCGGGCCGGCGAACGCCGGTGAGACGACGTTCTCCTACGCGAGCGCGGCAGGGCTGACGGTGACCGGCAACATCGGCTACCAGAACGCGACGTCGTTCGGCAGCTACGCCGGGTGTGCGTTCTTCGGCACCGCGATCTCGGGCTGAGAGGGGTCTGGGCAGGGGTTTGGTGAGTGCTCCCGCGCCGTCGCGGTTTGTGGCGGCGGCGCCGGGGGGGACAGGGCGTGCCTCGCGCTCGCCGACCGGCTGCGCGTGCAGGCGTTGACGGCCGAGCGGGCGAGGGCGGCCCGGCCCCCCGGCGCCGTGGGTCTGAACTCGCCCGCCGCCGGATAGGCTGCAACGCATGGGACTGCGCAGCGCGCTGCGGCGCGTCGGACCGCTCGGCACCGCCCTGACGCTCGGTCAGCTGGGCCTTGTCGTGCACCGTCACTGGGGGACGATCCCCTCCGAGCATCGCGCGCGGCTGAGCGAGCTGCTGCGCAAGTCCAAGGGTAAGCCGTCGAACCTGTCGCCCGCGGAGCGCGACGAGTTGCGCGAGCTGGTCAGGCGGCTCGAGCTCTCGCGCCTGGCGCGAAGCGGCGCGAGAAGCGCGGCCGGGCTGCGCCGCCGGCTTGGCTCCTGACGGGCGGGGTGCGACCTACGCCGCCGCGGCCGCGGCGACGGCCCCGGCCCGCTCGAACACGATCGCTCCGTCGTGGGCGCTGACCGCTATGGCGTCGCCTTCGCGGATCGAGCCGTCGAGCATGCCGGTCGCGAGACGGTCGACGAGCTGCTTCTGCACGACGCGCTTGAGCGGGCGGGCGCCGTAGACGGGGTCGTAGCCGAGGTCGCCGAGCAGCGTCGCCGCCTCGGCGGAGATCTCAAGTGTGATGTTGCGCTGCGCGAGGCGCTCGATCACGCGGCGCAGCTGCAGCGTGACGATCTCGCCGAGCTGCTCGCGTGAGAGCGGCTCGAACTCGACAATGTCGTCGAGGCGGTTGATGAACTCCGGCTTGAAATGCTCGAGCAGCGCCTGGCGCAGCTCGCCCGGCTCCGGGCGGATGTTGGAGGTCATGATCAGCACGGTGTTCTTGAAGTCGACGGTGCGGCCCTGGCCGTCGGTCAGGCGGCCGTCGTCGAGCACCGCGAGCAGCGTGTTGAAGACGTCCGGATGGGCCTTCTCGATCTCGTCGAGCAGGACCACGCAGTAGGGGCGCCGGCGCACCGCCTCGGTCAGCTGGCCGCCCTCGTCGTAGCCGATGTAGCCGGGCGGCGCGCCGACCAGGCGCGAGACGCTGTGGCGCTCCATGTACTCCGACATGTCGATCCGCACGATCGCGTCCTGGGTATCGAAGAGGAACTCGGCGAGGGCGCGGGCAAGCTCGGTCTTGCCGACGCCGGTTGGCCCGAGGAAGAGGAAGGAGCCGATCGGGCGATCGGGGTCCGAGAGGCCGGCGCGCGAGCGGCGGATCGCCGTCGAGACCGCCTCGACGGCCTCGCCCTGGCCGACCACGCGCTCGTGCAGGCGCGCCTCCATGTTGACGAGCTTCGCGACCTCGCCCTCGAGCAGGCGCGTGACGGGAATGCCGGTCCAGGTGGCGACGACCCCGGCGATGTCGTCGGCGTCGACCTCCTCCTTGAGGAACACGGTCTCGCCCGGCGCGGCGACCGCCTCCTCGAGTGCGGCGAGCTGCTTCTCGAGCTCCGGGATGATCCCGTAGCGAAGCTCGGCGGCGCGCTGCAGGTCGGCCGCGCGCTCGGCGCGCTCGACCTCGCCGCGCGCTGCTTCGAGCTGCTTCTTGCAGTCGGAGATCGCGCTGATCGCGTCCTTCTCGGACTGCCACTGCGCCTTCATCGCCGAGGAGCGCTCGCGCTGGTCCGCCAGCTCGCGCTCGATCGCGGCGCGCCGCGCGGCGGAGGCGTCGTCGGTCTCCTTGGCAAGCGACGTCAGCTCGATCTCCAGCTGCATCACGCGTCGGTCGACCTGGTCGATCTCGGTCGGCAGCGAGTCGATCTCGATCCGCAGCCGCGAGGCCGCCTCATCGACGAGGTCGATCGCCTTGTCGGGCAGGAAGCGGTCGGCGATGTAGCGGTCTGAGAGCTCGGCCGCGGCGATCAGCGCAGAGTCCTGGATGCGCACGCCGTGATGGTTCTCGTAACGCTCCTTCAGACCACGGAGGATCGCGATCGTATCCTCCACACTTGGCTCATCGACCAGCACCGGCTGGAAGCGCCGCTCGAGCGCGGCGTCCTTCTCGATGTGCTTGCGGTACTCGTCGAGCGTCGTCGCGCCGACGGCGCGAAGCTCACCGCGGGCGAGCATCGGCTTGAGCAGGTTGGCGGCGTCGACAGCGCCCTCGGCGGCGCCCGCGCCGACGATCGTGTGCAGCTCGTCGATGAACAGGATCACCGTGCCGGCGGCGTCGGCGATCTCCTTCAGCACCGCCTTCAGGCGGTCCTCGAACTCGCCGCGGTACTTGGCGCCGGCCAGCAGCGAGCCCAGGTCGAGTGCGACGACGCGGCGGTCGCGCAGCGTCTCGGGCACGTCACCGGAGACGATCCGCTGGGCCAGCCCCTCGACGATCGCGGTCTTGCCGACGCCGGGCTCGCCGATCAGCACGGGGTTGTTCTTGGTGCGCCGGGCGAGGATCTGCACGACGCGGCGGATCGCGGCGTCACGCCCGATCACGGGGTCGAGCTTGCCCTCCGCGGCCTCGGCGGTGAGGTCGCGCCCGAAGCGCTCGAGCGCCTGGTAGCGATCCTCGGGGCTTCGGTCGGTGACTAGGTGTGAGCCGCGGACCTCCTTCAGCGCCGCGAGCAGCCGCTCGTGCGTCACGCCCGCGCCGCGCAGCGCATCGCCGGCCCGGCCGGGATGCGCGCTCAGCGCGAGCAGCAG
>JBEKSK010000143.1:0-7013 GCA_049517155.1 Solirubrobacteraceae bacterium | reverse complement strand
CCAGCTCCTTCGCCGGGTCTGCGTCGCGAATTCGGCTGTCGAGGTCCACCGCTCAGCTCCCCTGTGCCCGGACGCCATCGGCGGCCTGCGCTCGCTCTGCGAAGAGGCGCGCTGCAACGAGCGGGTCCTCGCGCAGCCGCGCCTTAGCCTTGTGCAGCCGCAGGGCGACGGCGTTCACCGAGCAGCCGAGAATCTGTGCTGCCTCGGCGTGGCTGCACCCCTCCCAATTGACGAGCCGCAGCGCCTCGCGGTAGGCGTCGGGCAGACGCTCGATCGCGTCGGTCAGCCACGCATCGCCAGGATCGGCGGCCACGGTCACAGTCACACCGGTCGACACCTCCCGCCGCAGGAGGGCCATTAGTCGCACCCGCCGGTGGCTTCCGCGGCGATGATTCGCCAGCAGGTGGCGGGCCAGACCGTAGAGCCACAGCCTCGCCTCGCCGCCCTGCGGAAGATCGTCGAGACGGCGCCAGGCGACGGAGAACACCTCGGCGACGAGGTCGGGCACCTCCGAGGCGGCGTAGTGGAGCCGCCGGTACACATAGCCGTAGATCGACGCGTACTCGTCGCTGTACAGCGCCTCGAACCGTTCGCGGCGCCCGGCATCGTCGGGGCCGGCTGCTGACATCACGCCCGGCCCGGTGTCGACGGGATGGCGACCAAATGTCCGCCAGGCGCAGAATCCTGTCCGGCCGCCCTGCGATCCCCGCTCGCGTCAGCGTCGGCGGTCTTCGCGAGGTAGGCCTTCGTCTCGCTCGCGACCAGGGAGACGATGTCGCCCAGTGCGAGATTGACGTCGAGCGGATGAAGCCCCCACAGCGGCGCGAGCGCGCCTGTGGAGATCGGCTCCGCTGCGCCGCCGACGGCCGTCACCTCGAGGACAGTGGAGCCGTTGGCGGTCACGCAGCGGGCGCGATCGGAGCTTCGGTATTCGAACCACGTCGTCGCGGCCTGTGACCCCGGTCGCTCGGCGGACGGCTCGGGCATGCCTGCGCTCAGTGGGAACGGGTACGGGAAGACCGAGTCAAGCAGTGCGGAGCCACCGCCGAGCGCAGCCGGCTTCGTGCAGAGAATTGCCTGGCCTGGTTGCAGCGGTTCCCGAGCGTCTACCGGGCTCCAGGTGCTGGCGCCGAACACGTCCCCGGTCATGGGCGGGCCGGGGAACGATGAGTACGAGACAACGCAACCAAGCTCGACGGCGGACGTGCAGCCCGGGATGTGGCGGAAGTCCCCGCCGACCAGGCTGCCCGCCGTGACCACCACTGCCCCGCCAAAAAGGATTGCCGAGAGCATCCGACGGCGAAGCGCGGCGTTCGGGTCGATCTGCCGGCTGATCAGCTCGCGCAGGACGAACGCTCCCTGCGAATGGCCGATCAACACGAATGCCCGGCCGTCGTTGTAGTGCGCGAGGTAGTAGTTCCACGCGTCCAGGACGCTGGCGTACTGCTCGGCCATCTCGGCCGGGGTGATTGACGCGGCATTTTCGGCTCCTGCGAGGGTCACCTGGTGGTACATCGGCGCGTACATCCTGCACACACGCTGGTAGTAAGCCACCTGGTAGCGCGCGACCGCTGTCTCCGCCGGTTGGATCGTGAGGTTCGACAGCGTCGAGCGCTCGGCGCTGACCGTCGGGTAGACGTAGAAGCAGTCGACCCTCGGGTCAGAGGGTCCCGGTGGCGTGAAGACGTGCTCGAGTTTCCCCGTCGGTGAGAAGATCCCCGTGTGCAGGCTCGTCACGCAGGGGTTGTCGGCGAGGCCCGGGCGACAGAGCCAGATCGGGAGCGAGCGGGTCGCGCCGCCAGCGCCTGTTGGGCCGCTCGCCGCTCCGACGCCGGCGAACACGGTGCTCGCAGCGATCAGAACGAGCACGACAGTCGCCGGCAGCAGAGCACGCCTCATGGCATCACATGTCCGGCAGGCGCCCGGATCTTTCCGTCGCCGGCGTGAACAGCAACGCGACGCTGAAAGGGCGCTGCCGGCTCAGCCCCAGCTGCTGCTGATCCTCGTGTCGTTGGGGTGGGCTGTGAAGGCACCGCCCTCGAGCCCACTCTTGAGGCCGAGCAGGAACGTTGCCCACTTGGTTGAGCAGTGATGCATGAACTCGACCGGCTCGCGCCAGCCGGCGTGTGTGAACAGCAGCACGGTCTCCGCGTCGGTCGCCGTGAAGTCGAACCTGACGGTCGTAGCGACCCATTCCGCCGGGCCGTCGATGCAGCGCCACTGCACGCGGTGGCTTGGCGAGAGCTCGACGACCTCCATGACAGCGGAGGGCTTGGGGCCGTTGAAATAAAACGCCAGCTTGCCGCCGACCGCTGCGTCGCCTTCCACCTGCGTGGCCCAGAACTCGGCTAGACCGGATCTGGTGGCAACGAGCTCGTACACGCGGTCCGTTGGGGCGCTGATGCCTACGCGGTGGCGAATGTCGAACATTGTGGCTCCAATCAAGAGCTGGATATGCAGCCAAATGGCTGCCTTATGCGACGGACTATACGCAGTCAAAGGGCTGCATGTCAAGGGCGCAGCCAGCTTTCGGTCGCGAACTTCGCCTGAACCGGGCCCCCGTGTCGATCGCGGGTCCGCCTTGCGCGCGCCCGCCGGCTGGGTCACGTGCAAACCCCGGCCCGGCCCGCAGGGCGGGGCCAATCTCATCGAGCCTGCCCCCACAAGGTCTCGCCCGCGTCGGCGAGCGTCACGGGTGGTGACAGCTCGAGGTCAGGGAGTGGCGGGCTGCGTTTCGCCGGTCTCGAGCAGCGTCTTCAGGCTGGATATGACGATGGGCCAGCCTTTGGTGACCATCTGGGCGACGATGCTGCCTGGCTCGAAATGGTCGTGCAGCACCGTCAGCTTGACGAGCTCGCCGTGCGCCTCGAGCTCGAAGGTGACGTGCGATAGCGGTTCGGCTGCGGCGAGCCGGCGGCGTTCTTCGCTGAGTGACGGGTTCCACTCCGGCGTTATCGCATGCCAGGTGTAGGAAAGCCGGCGGGGCGGATCGGCCTCGAGCACGACCTGGCGCGGGTCAGCGTGGCGCAGTCCGTTGCGCTCCCACGTGATCGCCGAGCCGACTTCCCAGTCGCTCTCGACGACGAGACCCCAGTAGCGCTCCATGAAGGTCCGCTCGGTCAGCGCGCGGTACAAAAGCTCCGGCGTTGTCCTGATGTATGAGACGTAGACGAACTCAGGCTTGCTCACGTCTCGCCCTCCAGCGCGCGTTTTAGATCGGAGAGCGCACGAAGGCGCTGCTCGTCATATTGGCTGATCCAGCGCTCGGCGATCTCGTTGATCGGCGTCGGGTTGAGGTAGTGGAGCTTTTCGCGTCCGCGCCGCACCGTCGTCACGAGCGACGCGGCCTCGAGCACGGCCAGATGCTTGCTGACCGATTGGCGTGCCATTACCAGGCCCGCACACAGCTGCGTCAACGTCTGGCCGTTGCGCTCGCGCAGCGTGTCCAGCAACAGGCGGCGACTGCGGTCGCTGAGTGCCTTGAACACCGCATCGGCCTGGCGGTCATTGTGATCGTTCACCGCGGGCGTCGCCACGAGAATAACTATAAGCAGCCAATTGGCTGCTTGGCAAACGCTCAGGGTCTGCACTGGAGAGGGCAGACGCTTGCGGTCGCGCGGTGCGCGGTTCGGACGGATCGCTGTCCAGTTGACAGGCAGCCAAATGGCTGCTTATCATCCCTGAAAGCCGGCTACGCAGCGGTGATCACAATTCGAGAGGAGTCGGGAGATGGCGCAGTACGTGTTCGCATACAGCGGCGGCAAGGGCGTGGCCGCCAACGAGGCCGAGCGAAGCGCCCAGTACGCGAGGTGGGGTCAGTGGTTCGCCGAGCTCGGCTCGGCCGTCGTCGACGGCGGCGCCGCGACGGGGACGTCGAAGAAAGTCGGCCCGGGAGGCTCGGTCAGCGATGGCGGCTCGCGTGGCCTGACCGGCTACTCGATCGTGGCGGCCGACAGCCTCGATTCTGCGGTCGAGCTCGCGAAGGGCTGCCCGGTTCTCGAGATCGGCGGCGCGGTCGACGTCTACGAAGCGATCCCGATGTAGCTGCGCCACGAGGCCCGGGTCGGCAGCGACGTCAGGACCCGAAATCGGGAGCGCTCGACCGGCCGGCGCTGCCGCTGCGTCTTTGCGATGACGGGATCGAAATCGGGACGCTCACGCAGCAGCGAGCGTGCTGGCGGCAGTCAAGGGAACGAAGTTCATCGTCTCCTGAGAGACGGAACGACGCTCACATGCGAGCCGACATGCCCCGGCCGGGGTGCCCCGCTCTCCTCGGGGGCGCCCCGGCTGTCGGCGCGTGAACCTGATCGGGCTCGCGATGAGGCGCTGCTAGGTGCCGTCCCGCCTCAGCGGCAGCCCGGCAGGCGACGCAGTTCAGTGGAAGTGCATGTGCGGATGGAGGCTGGTCCAAGCGCTGAACTGTCCCTCGACGAGCAGCGCGAGCACCAGCCCACCTACGAGTGCTCCTGCGAGCGTGATCGCGCGGGCGCCGCTACCGCTGCCGTAGTCGTTCCACGGGCGACCCGTGCGACGCTCCGCGCGCAGCGATTTCGGCAGATCGGCGAGATGGCCGAGGACGTGGACGGCGGTGACGGCGAGCCAGACGAAGAAGCTGATCTTGTGGATCGGCAGCCAGGTGCTCCTCGCGCTCGGCCCGACCGCGAGTAGCACCACGCCGCTTGCGAAGACCACAACGGTCGAGATCACGACGAGCGGCGCGAGCAGCCGCATCTCGATCGCCGGCGGGCCTTTGCGGCGATATGGCGGATCGGCCGTGTAGTAGCGGACGAACCGATAGCCGGTGCTGCCCATCTTCAGTGCCACCGGACCGATCAGCAGCATCCCCAGGAACAGATGGACGTTAAGGAGCTGCCCGATCCTCACGATCGTCACACCGAGCGCCGCAAGCAGGCCCAGCAGCACGACCCCTGTCGCAGCGGTCAGCTGCTCATTACCAGACGGCCCACCCGCGAGTGCACGGCTCACGAGCGATCGGCGTGTCACTCCAGCGGGAGTCGGGGCGTCACGGCGCACAACCCCAAGTCTCGGCGAAAACGTAACGCCCCTATTCGCCGCGCATGAGAAACCCTTCATGTTGGACATCGCGGCGATGTGGGCGGCGCTGTTGACGTGTGCCGCGAGCTCTCCTTCCGGTTTACAGGCACGCCGTCCCGGTGGTCGGATTGTGCAGGTCCTGGACGCTCGCAGAGGTCGCGCCGCCGCGTCGGGCCGCGCTGGGCGGGTCGCACCGCTCGCTACCTCACGCTGCCTGCAATTAATCGGGCGACAGTGCCGCCCTGTGACACGCGGGCGGTGCGCACCTCCGGAGAACACGGCATAGAGTAGGAAGGACTGATGGGAAGACAAGCAGCGGTTGTGCTTTACGTGCTCGCGCTGGTAGCCGTCGTGGTTGGCCTGGATGTTCTGTTCTTCAGGCACCAGTTCTGGGAGCGCCTAATGGCAAACGTCGGCATTGTCCTGTTGTTCGGGGCGTTCTACTTCAGGTTCCTGAAGCGTTCATGACCGCATCCGCCGCACCGGGACTCACGCCGCTTTACGGCGAAGCGAAAACGCGTGGCCCGGCAAATCAGGGACATGCAACGCGATCGGCCCGAGCCTCGCGGAGTTTGCATGGGTTCCCAGGGGCCGCGTCGCGTCGCGACCCTCCTCTGGGGATCGAGTTCCTGGTTGGTTCGCGTTAGGCGACTGACGTGGTGTTTGCCGGGTGGGGATCGCGAAGCACCGTGACGGTCTCCACGGGGAACACCACGAGCCCTGCGAGCTGGCCGCCAAGCGCCGCGACGTAAACGGTCGAGCGTGGAGCGACACATCTACTCTTGTTCGATCCGCAAGGGCTGGCTGACCCCCACACGCAGCCCGACCGTGCTACCTTTCCGCGATGGCTACGGACGGCCCCGCTAACCGGCCTGACGGGCAGGAAAAGGAGCCGCCGACCGGCGCCGGTGCGCACGATCGTCGCGGGTTCCTCAAGCGGATGGTGGCAATCGGTTTCGCCGCGCCCGCAGTAACCGTGTTGGATCCCTTCACCACCGCTTCTGCGCTCGCGTGTGTGACGACGGTGGGCGTGAGCACAACCCACCCCGCGACCTCCCCGCCGCCGGCCACGTCTCCGGTGCCATCGACCACGCCCGCGCCGACGACGACGAAGGTCACCACGACGCCGGTGCCTGCGACCACGCCTGCGGGTACGACTCCGGTGCCTGCGACCACGCCTGCGGGTACCACTCCGGTGCCTGCGACCACGCCTGCGGGTACCACTCCGGTGCCTGCGACCACGCCTGCGGGTACCACTCCGGCACCGTCCACAACACCGGTCCCGTCTACGACGGCGAGGCCGAGGCGCCACCACCACCATCACGCTGACCGCCGTCACCACGGCCGCGGGAACACCTGAGCGCAGCCGGTCGCTCGCTGTCCAAGGATGGCGTGGACCAGTCGATCGCTCCTAGCCAGCCGCATCGTCCGGTGTAGACCGGAGGTGACATCAACAAGCGCGCTCGTCGGCCGGCCCGGCGGCTCATGGCGGTGCGTCTGCTGCGGCGACCGCTCCGGGCGCCATCAGGAGCCCTACTCGCCGCAGCCTCTCCACGCACTCCGATACCTCAGCTAGCGGATCGTCCGCGAGGTGGAAGAGCTCGGCGACGGTGTGCGCGAGCTCGAGAACCGATCGGCTGCCGTCGGATAGCTCGAGCACGACCGCCGCCGTGTTGTTGAGCTGGTGCTCGCGAGTCGAATTGCGACGGCGGACTCGAAGCCCCTGATCGACCTCAAACAGCTCCAGCGCGTCGACGGATCGCGGACAGTCCGTTTCGGGGTTCTGGCGCCGGACGCTGAGCGCAGCGAGCGCCCCGTCGGCGAGCGCTCGCAGAAAGTAGGCCTCGAGCCCACCGTGCCGCGCAATGAAGGCCACCTGGTCGGCCTCGTCGGCGGGGACATCCGCGAGGATCCGGGCGTAGGCACGGCGGTGCACGGCGGCGGTCATCGGCGCGTGA
>JBEKSK010000142.1:0-7023 GCA_049517155.1 Solirubrobacteraceae bacterium | reverse complement strand
CCGGCGGCGGCGCTCCCGCGTGCGGCCCGCGGCGCGGGTGGCGCGGCGAGTGGGGCCGCGGGCGGTGGTGGTCGTGGTGGCGGCGCAGCTTGCTGCCGCCGTCACCGTCGGTTCCGCTCGCCGGCTCCTCGTCGGTCTGGTGGACGGCCCACCAGATGATCCAGAAGATCCCGGCGATCGGGATCTTGAGCAGCAGCATCAGCCAGATGAAGGTCCAGGGCATGCCGGTCGCGGGATCGTACTACCCGCCGCACCCGTTGGCCAGCGGTTTCGCGCCAGGCGGCGTACGTGCTTTTCCCCCACGCCGCATGTCGGCTTCGCCGAGTGATCCGCTCCCGACCGGGCTGCGAAAGCGCAAGCGACAAAAGCGACGCGGGCTGCGCCCTCCCGCGGGGCGGTCGGCCCCGTCCGGGGCATAGGCACGCATCGTCCCGGCGCAGCCCCGGAGCGGATTTCAGCCTCGCAGTTCGATCGGCGCGTCGCTGAAGTGCGTGACGCGCTCGAGCTCTGCGACACGCGCGGCGATCTCGCCGCCGGTCAGGCGCGCGACCCGCTCGGTGCCGAACTCCTCCACGTTGAAGGACGCGAGCGCCGTGCCGTAGGCCATCGCGCGCCGCAGCAACTCCTCGTCGATCGCCTCCGCGCCCGCCGCGGCGATGTAGCCGACGAAGCCGCCGGCGAAGGTGTCACCGGCGCCGGTCGGGTCGACCACGGTCTCGAGCGGGAACGCGGGGAGCGAGAAGTAGCTGTGCGGCGTGATCATCGCCGCGCCGTACTCGCCCTGTTTGGCGATGACCACACCGGGGCCCGGCGGGCCCCACGACAGCACCTCGCGGGCGGCGGCGAGCAGGCCCGGCTTGCCGGTCAGCTGGCGCAGTTCGGCGTCGTTGAGCACGAGGCAGTCCACCGTCGCGATCGTCTGCACGAGCGACTCGCGGGCGATATCGATCCACAGGTTCATCGAGTCAAGCGCTGCGAAGCGGGCGCCGGTGCACTGGGCGCGCACGGCGCGCTGCAGGTCGGGCTGGATGTTCGCGAGGAACAGAACGTCGCTGTCCTGGGCGGCGGGCGAGAGCTTGGGCTCGAAGTCGGCGAAGACGCCGAGGCGGGTCTCGAGCGTCTCGCGGCTGCCCAGATCCCAGCCGTACTCGCCCGCCCAGAAGAACGTCTCGCCGCCGGCGATCCGCTCGACGTCGGTGACGTCGACGCCGCGGCGGCGCAGCACGTCGAGCTGCTCGTCGCCGAAGTCCTCACCGACCGGGCCGACGACCCGCACGTCGTCGAAGAACGAAGCGGCGAGGGCGAAATGAGTGGCCGCGCCGCCCAGCATCCGCGTGCGCTCTCCGAACGGAGTCTTGACGGAATCGAACGCGATCGAGCCAACGACGGTGACCGGCATGCGGGCGGGACCATACCCGCCCCGCAACGCCGGTGTGCGGCGCTCAATAAGCTGAGGGTGATGGCGACCTTCAAGGAACTCGGCCTGTCCGAGCCGGTGCTCACCGCGCTGCGCGAGATCGGCTATGAGTCGCCGAGCCCGATCCAGGAGCAGGCGATCCCGCCGCTCTTGGCTGGACGCGACGTGATCGGTCAGGCGCAGACCGGCACCGGCAAGACCGCGGCGTTCGGTCTGCCGATGGTCGAGTACATCGATCCGGATCTCGACGAGGTGCAGGCGCTCGTGCTGACACCCACGCGAGAGCTGTGCATTCAGGTGACCCAGGCGCTGCGCGTCTACGGCGCGACGCGCGGTGTGGACGTGGTGGCGGTTTTCGGGGGCGCGCCGATCCGCAACCAGGAGGCGCAGCTGCGCGGCGGCGGCCACATCGTCGTCGGCACCGTCGGCCGTGTGCTCGACCTCGTCTCGCGGGCGTCGCTGGTGCTGCACGACTGCCGCTACGTCGTCCTCGACGAGGCCGACGAGATGCTCGACCTCGGCTTCCTCGAGGACGTCGAGAAGATCCTCGCCGCGACGCCGTCGGGACGCCAGACCGCGCTCTTCTCGGCGACCATGCCGCCGCCGATCCGCGCGCTCGCCGACCGCTACCTCTACGACCCGCTCGTGATCGAGGTCGCGCACTCGACGCTGACGATCGACACCGTCGAGCAGTTCCAGCTGCCGGTCGAGACGCGCGAGAAGGCCGCAAAGCTCGTCGAGGTGCTGCGCGCCGAAGCGCCCGAGCAGGCGATCGTCTTCGTGCGCACGAAGATCCGCTGCGACCAGCTGTTCCGCACGCTGCGCGACAAGGGCATGAACGTGCGCGCATTGCACGGCGACCTCACCCAGGGACAGCGCGACGGCGTCATGCTGGCGTTCAAGGGCGGCCGCGTGCCGGTCCTGGTCGCGACCGACGTCGCTTCGCGCGGGCTTGACATCTCGACTGTCACCCACGTGATCAACTTCGACGTGCCGACCTCGCCCGACACCTACGTGCACCGCATCGGCCGCACCGGCCGCGTCGGGCGCTGGGGCC
Source organism: Solirubrobacteraceae bacterium (assembly GCA_049517155.1). Classification (GTDB taxonomy): domain Bacteria; phylum Actinomycetota; class Thermoleophilia; order Solirubrobacterales; family Solirubrobacteraceae; genus Palsa-513. The sequence continues at coordinate 4,549 of JBEKSK010000142.1, read as the reverse complement.
GCGCGATCACCTTCGTCGAAGCTCGCCAGAAGCGGGAGCTCGAGGCGATCGAGCGCCACATCGGGACCGAGATCGCTCCCTGGTCCCCGGGCGCCAGCGCCAAGCCGGCGCCGGTGACCGAACGCCCGCGCCGCCACTCCAAGCCCCATGTGCGCCACCCCGCCGACGAGCCGCTGACTCGCCTGGTGGCCAGTGGCGGGCGCGCCGCCGGGATCGAGGTCGCCGACCTCGTCGCCGCGATCACACACGCCACCGCACTCGACGGCGAGGCCGTTTCCGATGTGACGATGCTCGAGCGCTTCGCGCTGTTGAGCGTCCCCGCCGGTGACGCCGAGCGCGTGATCGAGCGCGCCTCGGGCATCGAGGTCGCCGGGCACACGCTCGCCCTCGAGCGGGCCGGGAACTGAAGCCATCAACAACTGGAGACGCCGATGTCCACCGCCACGCTGAACACCTCGAAGGGAACGATCGAAATCACGCTGTTCAACGGCGAAGCGCCGAAGACCGTCAAGAACTTCACCGACCTGGCGAACAAGGGTTTCTACAACGGCCTGAACTTCCACCGCGTGATCGAGGGCTTCATGCTGCAGGGAGGCTGCCCGCAGGGGACCGGCACCGGCGGCCCCGGCTACACCTTCGAGGACGAGTTCAACTCCCACCGCGTCGTGCGCGGCGCGCTCGCGATGGCCAACGCCGGGCCGAACACCAACGGCTCGCAGTTCTTCATCGTCACCGCCGAGGAGTGCCCATGGCTTGACGGCAAGCACACCGTCTTCGGCGAGGTGAGCAGCGGCATGGACGTCGTCGAGGCGATCGACGCGACGCCGACCGACGCGCGCGACCGCCCGGTCACGCCGGTCACGATCGACTCAATCGTGATCGCCTAGGCGCGCTGCGACGCGGTCGATGGCACTGAACGCCGACCCGGGCGTGATCGAGGTGCGAAGCCCCGCCGGCGGCGAGCTGCTGGCGAGCGTGCCGGTGCTCGACGGCGCCGCCGTCGCCGAACTCGCGGCGCGCGCCCGCGCGGCCCAGCCGCAGTGGGCGGCGCTCGGCTTCGACGCCCGCGCGAAGGTGCTCTCGCGCTTGCAGCGCTGGCTGCTCGACCACGCCGATCGCGTGATCGAGACGATCGTGTCGGAGACCGGCAAGAGTTGGGATGACGCCCAGCTGCTCGAACTCGGCTACACCGTCTCGGCGCTGTCGTTCTGGGCGCACCGCGGCGCGGGCTACATCGCCGACCAGCGCTCCTTCGTGCGCTCGCCACTGGTGGCCGGCCGCCGCGTGGTCACACGCTATGCGCCGCGCGGCCTCGTTGGGGTGATCGGCCCGTGGAACTACCCGCTGCTGAACTCCTTCGGAGACGCGATCCCCGCGCTCGCGGCCGGCAACGCGGTGCTGCTGAAGCCCTCCGAGCTCACGCCGCTGACGTCGCTGATGGTCGCCGAGGCGCTGCGCGAGTGCGGGCTGCCCGACGACGTCTTCGCCGTCGCGACGGGAGCCGGCGACACCGCCGAGGCGCTCATCGACCTCGTCGACTTCGTGATGTTCACCGGCTCGATCGCGACCGGGCGCAAGGTGGCGGTCCGCGCCGCCGCGAAGCTGACGCCGTTCTCGCTCGAGCTCGGCGGCAAGGACGCGCTGGTCGTGCTTGAGGGCGCGCCGCTCGAGCGCGCGGCGAACGTCGCCGTCTTCTACGGCATGATGAACGCCGGCCAGAGCTGCGTGTCGATCGAGCGCGTCTATGCCCAGGCGTCGATCTACGACGAGCTGCTGGAGAAGATCGTCGCGAAGGTGGGGGCGCTGCGGGTCGGCGCGCCCGACGGCCCGGGCAGCGTGGACGTCGGCGCGATCACCGCGCCGCGCCAGCTTGAGATCATCGAGGCCCATGTCGCGGACGCGATCGCGAAGGGCGCGCGCGTGGCCGTCGGCGGCCACCGCGCCGGGGCCGGCGGCCGATTCTTCGAGCCGACGGTGCTCGTCGACGTGGACCACAGCATGCGCTGCATGATGGAGGAGACCTTCGGCCCAACCCTGCCGGTGATGAGGGTCTCGGACGCCGAGGAGGCGGTGGCGCTCGTCAACGACTCCCCGATGGGGCTCGGGGCTGCCGTCTTCGCGGCCGACTCGGAGCGCGGCGAGGCGCTCGCGCGGCGCCTGGACGTCGGCGCCGTGTGCGTCAACGACGCTGTCGTCAACTACTTGGCGCTGCAGGCGCCGATGGGGGGGCACAAGCAGTCCGGCATCGGCGTCCGCCACGGCCCCGACGGCATCCGCAAGTACTGCACGACACAGACGATCCTGCTCAGCCCGCGGCTGATGCTCGCGCGCGAGCCGCAGTTCTATCCCAACACGAAGTTCTCGGCAAAGCTCGTTCGGCGGCTGCTGAACACGCTCTACCGCCGCTAACCCGCGGCCGCCGCGTCGAGCCCGGCGCCGATCGCGTGAGCGATCAGCTCGAAATGCTCGTTCGTCGCGGTCAGTGGCGGCGAGACCGCCACGCCGGAGCCGAGCTGGCGCACCAGCACGCCCTCCGTGCGCGCTGCGGCGCTCAGGCGCCCAAGCGCCGCCGGATCGCGCGCGAGGAGCTCAGGGTCGAGCTCGACCGCCGCGAGCGTGCCGGTGCCGCCGCGCACCTCTGCGGCCGCCGCGTGCTGCGCGAGTGGTAGCAGCGCATCGAGCAGCGGGCGCTCCATCGTCCGGCCGCGCTCGAGCAGGCCGTCGCGCTCCAGCAACTCGATGTTGGCCAGCGCCGCCGCGGCGCAGGTGGCGTGGCCGGCATAGGTCGCGCCGTGGCGGAAGACAGGGCCACCAGGCGAGCGCCAGAACGGCTCGGCGACCCGCTCGGAGACGATCACGCCGCCGAGCGGCAGATAGCCGCTCGTCACGCCCTTGGCGAAGACGATCATGTCCGGCGACACCTGCTCCCAGCGCTCGATCCCGAACCACGTCCCGAGCCGCCCGAATCCGCAGATCACCGCGTCGATGACCAGGAGCACATCGTTTCGCCTGCAGATCTCCGCGACGCCCTCGATATAGCCGGGCGCCGGCGGATATACCCCGCCGGCGCCGATCACCGGCTCGACGAAGAAGGCGCCGATCCGCTCGGCGCCGATCCGCTCGATCGCCTGCTCGAGCGCGTCGGCGGAGTCGAACGCAACCTGCTCGGTCTCGACGTGCGGGCCGAAGCCCACGCGGTTTGCCGCGATGCCGCCGATCGCCGTGCCGATGCCATGCGTGCCGTGGTAGCCCTGCGTGCGGCTGAGCAGCACGGTCCGCTCGGGGCGGTCCTGCTCGTGCCAGTAGCGGCGGGCGAGCTTGGCAGCGGTGTCGATCGAGTCGCCGCCACCGGAGGTCAGGAACACCCTTGCCGGCATCGGCGCCCGCGCGGCGAGCGCCTCGCACAGTTCGAGCGCGGGAGTCGTCGCGAAGTCGCCGAACTCCGAGTAGGTCTCGATCTTCGCCAGCTGGGTGGCGATCGCCGCGGCGATCTCGGGCCGGCCGTGGCCGACGTTCGCGTACCAGAGGCTTGCGGTCGCGTCGAGGTAGCGGCGCTCGTAGCGGTCGAAGACCCAGACGTCCTCGCCCCGCGACACCACGAACTCGGAGCTTCTGACGCTGGCCATGTCCGCGAACGGATGCCAGAACCGTGTGTCGTCCATCACTGTCTCTCCTTGGCGGCCTGGTGGCGAGTTCACCCGGCGCGGACCGCCCAAACCGGGGGCCGCAGGAGCTTATGTTCTACGGCGCCGGAGCGTCGGGCAGTACGACTGGCCGCCCTCCCGCGACCTCGATTCAGGCGAGGCTGCGGCGGATCTCTTCGATCCGCTCGTCGGAGATCGTCGCGAAGGCCTCCAGCACGTCCGGGTCGAACTGGCCGTCGGTTGATTCGATCACCTCGCGAGCTTCGGCGATCAGCACCCCCGCCCGGTAGGGGCGGTCGCTGGTGAGCGCATCGAGTGCGTCGGCGAGCGCGAACACGCGCGCGACTAGCGGGATCTCAGTGCCGGCGAGGCCGTCGGGGTAGCCGCCGCCGTCCCAGCGCTCGTGGTGGTGGCGGACCAACGCTCGCGCAGGCTCGAGGAACGCGATCTCGCTGATGATCTCCTCGCCGATCACCGGGTGGCGCTGCATCACCTCGCGCTCCTGCGGATCGAGCGTGCCCGCCTTGAAGAGGATGCCGTCGGGAATCGCGACCTTGCCGATGTCGTGAAGCAGAAACGCGCACTCCAGCTCCGACTCGTCCGCGATCTCGAGGCCGCTCGCGGCGGCCAGTTCGATCCCGTACGCGGTCACTCGATCGCCGTGATGGGCGGTGTAGGCGTCGCGAGCCTCGACGGCGCCGGCCAGGGCTCGGACGGTCGCCATGTAGCTCTCGCTCAATTCGCGCGCCCGCTGGCGCTCTCGGCGCGAGGTGGCCCGCAAGTCCGCTGCGTAGCGGTCGAGCTGGCGCTCCTTGATCGCGTTCTCGGTGCGCTGGTGCTCGAGCGCGGCGCGCAGGAGCGAGAGCTCGTCCCCAGCGTCGGGTCCGGCTCGCTGCACGTTGGTC
>JBEKSK010000141.1:0-7057 GCA_049517155.1 Solirubrobacteraceae bacterium | reverse complement strand
GCGGGCCCCTGGGGGCGTTCGTCGGGGACACTGGCGCTTCGTTGACCCGGCAGCCTTAGACCCATACCCAGCAACGCGCCGTGGGGGTCACCAGCGCGGGTGGATTCCTCACCCGCTGACCGGGGATTCACCCGGCTGGGCGGGGTGCTTCACTGCCGTCCGCGCCCGCGTCAGCGAGCGGCTATCGTCGTTGGATGCGCCTGCCGCCCCCGTCGCGCTCGCTGCTCTCGCCAAAGGTGATCGGCGCGCTCTACCGCAAACACCTGACTGACTGCCGCCAGGAGCGCCTGTTCCTCGGCAACGTCGGCTTCCTGACCGCGTTCGTCACTGTCCGCGGGATCACACACTCGATTCGCGCCGGCCGCGGGCCCTTTCGCAACGTGACGCCGGGTGGCCGCCACATCCACCACATGACCTTCGGGATTCTCGGCCTGCTGCTGACCGGCTACGCCTGGAACGCGCAGCTCGGCATCGGCAACGATCCGGCGCGCCGCTGGGGCTCGCGCGTGTCCGCGACCGGCTACGGCATGGCGTCGGCGCTGACGCTCGACGAGTTCGCCCTGTGGCTGAACCTGCAGGACGACTACTGGACCAAGCAGGGCCGCGAAAGCATCGACGCGGTCGTGATCTTCGGCTCGCTGCTGTTCCTGGCGCTGATGAACCAGGACCTCGTGCGCGAGGCGAGCCAGATCGCGAGCGGCCGCCGTGACGCCCGCGTGCTGCTGGCGCACGACGCTGCGCGCCGCGAAGACACTGACGGCGTGGCGTCAGTCGGCCCGTCACAGTGAGGTTGTACGGAGGGGTGCATGCACCCCTCCGCGGGGCGGCGCTTGCGCCGCCCCGAACGCCATCCAGCCTCAGGTGCCGAAGCCGGGAAACACGCGCCCGCCCGGGCCCGCCGGCGCAGTCAGCTGGTCCTGCGCCCAGTTGACGGCGAAGGAGGAGCCGGCGCCTGAGAGGACCGTCGGCACCGCCGTCACGAGTGATCGCGGCCCGAAGAAGCGACCGCCGTCGCCGGCGGAGCGCAGGGTCTCATCGAGCGCGACGGGCTGGGCGTTCCAGTGCGAGTTCGTGATCGCGCCGCTGAGGCCGTGGACGGTGGCGACCGCCGCGGAGGTGAAGCTGACGGTGCCGAAATCGGTGAGCGGCAGGGCCGCGCAGTCCCCGGCGGAGTCGCACGTCGACGGCGCCTCGGCGATCCATTCGGCGGAGCTGAGATCCTGATGGGCGAAGTGCACGCGTTTGCGGAAGCTCCTGCCGGTGGTGTCGTCGGTCAGCTTCAGTGTCACGTAGGCGCCCTTGACCGACACGCTCGCGCTGATCTGGTCGCCCGGGTTGACCGTCAGCTTGACGGTCACCGGGCCGCGCGGGACAAGCTCATACCAGGCGCTGTAGTGCGCGACGCCGTTTGCGTCGCAGTCTGCCCCGGTGCCGGTCTGCTCGAGTGCGTTCGCCGACTGCGAGAGGCCGCCGAGGCCGACCCAGAAGGCGGAGTACGTGGAGGACCCCGCGGTGCAGGTCGCGGTCGGTGCCGTCCAGCTTCCCGTCACGTGGTCGAAGCGGCGCGCGACGCCGGCTGAGCCGCTGACCGCGTAGCCCGCCCAGTTGGAGCTGATCGACGGGTTCGCCGCGGCCACGCCGGTGGGGCCGGTCGAACCGGTCGAGCCGGTGGAGCCCGTTGCGCCGGTCGAGCCGCTCGCGCCGCTTGAGCCGGTCGGCCCGGTCGCGGCGGAGGCCGCCGCGGCGGTTGACGCGGCGAACGCGACAACGACGATGGCCGCGATCAGCCGGCGCGCGCGCCGCTGCGCTGCCGCGCCATCGCTGCTCCGGGCTCTGGCTTTCGCACGCTCGGTCACGGCTGGGATTATCGGGGCGGCAGCTAAGCGCCGTCTTTGGCCCAGTTATGCGGAGCTTAAGTCTGTGGCCGCCGAGCGGCCGCGATCCTCGCCGGGGCCCTCGGCCGGTCGCAGGTCCGCCAGCGCGCCGAGCGTCGCGAGCTGGGGGAACAGCGCCGTCCAGGCCACGGCGATCAGGATCGTCAGTGCGCCGCCGGCGACGACCGCGGGGACGGTGCCGATCAGCGCGGCAGCGGTGCCGGACTCGAAAGCCCCGAGCTCGTTCGAGGCGCCGATGAAGACCGCCTCGACCGAGCCGACGCGTCCGCGCACGTGGTCGGGTGTGACGAGCGTCGCGGTCGTCGAGCGGATGTTCATGCTGACCATGTCGACGGCGCCGCTGACGACGAGCGCCGCGAGCGAGAGCGCGATCGAGCGCGAGAGCCCGAACACGACCATGCTGGCGCCGAACGCGATGACCACGCCGATCAGCGTGCGCCCGGCGCGCGTCGGCAGCGGCCGGCGCACCAGCAGCACGCCGGCGAAGACCGCACCGACCGCGGGGGCGCTGCGCAGGATGCCCAGGCCAACCGGGCCGGTGTGAAGGATCGACTGGGCGAACACCGGCAGCAGGGCCACGGCGCCGCCGAACAGCACTGCGAAGAGGTCGAGCAGGATCGCGCCGAGCAGCACCGGCGTCGCGCGGATGAAATGGATCCCGCCGAGTAGGGCGCGCAGCTGCCCGGCGGCCGCCGCCGCGGCGCCCTCCGGCGCAGCGACGGCGAAACGCAGGCGCATGCACAGCACGGCGACCATCGACACGGCGAACAGGCCGGCCGCGGTCGCGTAGGCGACGGCCGGCGCGATCGCGAACAGCAGGCCGCCGAGCGCCGGGCCGGCGACGACCCCGATCTGCGAGGCGACGGAGCGGATCGCGAGCGCGTTCGGCAGAAGCTCCGCCGGCACGAGCGACGGCGAGACCGCGCGTGTCGCCGGGAACGACAGCGCCATCGCCACACCGATCCCGGCGGCCAGCGCCAGAAATGGCCAGAGCGAGCGCGCGCCGCCGGCGCTGACGAGCACCAGCAGCGCCGCGATCGCGATCAGCAGCGCCGCCGAGGCGGCGAGCACGAGCCGCCGCGAGGCGCGATCGACGAGCGTCCCGGCGGGGATCGCGAGCAGCAGCACCGGCGCGAATTCGAGCAGGCCGATCAGGCCGAGGTCGAAGGCACGGTGGCCGATCGAGTAGACCTGCCAGCCGATCGCGACGGCGATCATCTGCTCTGCCAGGTTCATCGCCAGGACCACGACCACGAACAGCGCGAAGTCGCGCTCTTGCATGGCTCGCGGAAGCCGGCGCCGGACGCCGGAGGATCCGCGCATCGGCGAAGTCTCGCAAGCCGGAGGTCCGTGCGCTGCCGCGGCGTGACTCCTGCCGGCGCTGCGCTTTCGCCCCGGGCCCCGCCCGCAGTCGGGGGCGGGCTGCCAGGAAGCGCTCTAGGAGAGCACTTCGGAGCGCAGCGAGGAGGCGGCCTCGACAGCCGCGGCGCGCGAATGCACGCCCAGCTTCTTCAGCACGTTCTTGACGTGGCTGTTGACCGTCTCGGGCGAGAGGAACAGCGAGTCTGCGATGTCGCGGGTACCCTGACCGCCACAGATCAGATCGAGGATCTCCCATTCGCGGTTGGTCAGCTTGCTCCTGACCGGGCGCGTGCCGGTTCCGTCGGCGGGCGTGCGGCGCAGCCGCTCAACGAGCCTGCCCGTCAGTTCGGGGGAGATGATCGCGTTGCCGGCGGTGACCACCGCGAGTGCACGCGAGATCGAGTCCGACTCGGTCGTCTTGATGACGAACCCGCTCGCCCCGGCGCGCACGACGCGCGTCTCGAGGTCGAGGTCGGGAGCCGTGGCGAGCACGACGACGCGGATCTCGCAGTCGCCGCGAACGATCTGCTCGCAGGCGGCGGCCACGTCAAGGCCACCCAGGCTGGCGGCGAGCAGGACCACCTCGGGGCGGTAGTGCCGCGCGAGCTCGACCGCCTCGACGCCGTCGGCGGCCTGGGCGATCACGGTGAAGGTGCCGCTTGAGCGCAGGGAGTCGGTCAGCGCGTGGCGCGCCAGCTGGTCGGGGTCCGCCACCAGGACGCGAGTCCGGTCGGTCGGCTTGGAGTCTTCATGTGCGCGATCTAGGTCTTCGCGTGTCAGGGTGAAAGCAGCCGGCTCGAGTTCGCAGTCAGTGGATGTCATGGCGCCATTGTGTGGGCCCTGGCCATTCGGGTCAAGGAGGTACCCGCCACCCTGGACGTTCGTATTAGACGCCTGGTGAACGCTTCCCATCGTAGGCCGTCCGGCCCAGTAACGGAGGGGTGGACGTGCCCTCCCCGGCGGGTGAGCTCCCTGCCGCGGGAGCGTGAGGGTGTCACCAGGCGGGGGTGGCAAAACCCCCTTTTGGCCGTTTGTACGACCTTTTTAGGGGTTTAAAAGGCAGCTTCGGCGCCGTCGCGTTAATGCCGGCGGCCCGATTTACCGATCTGGATGGTGGCGCCGCAAGCGCAGCCGCCCGTTTTGCAAGCACGGAAGGTGACGTCATGTTTGATGTGACCAACTCATCGCCATCGACAGAGGCCGTTGATCTCCTCGCGTGTGAGGTCCTCGCCGACCTCTACCGCGCCTACTGTGGCGCAGCTCCGGTCGCGGTGCGCGCCTATCGCGACGACGACGCACTGCTGCTGCTGCTGCGGTTCGACCCCGAAGCGCCCGGCGAGCACGGCTCAGTCGGCGACCGCCGGCTGCCGACCGCGGTGGCGCTGCAGGCGATGCCCGGAATGGTCGCCTCGGCCGTCGAAGCTCGCACCGGCGTGCGGCTTGCCCCCGGAAACCTCTCGATGTGCTCGGCCCGCGGCCTCGCGGTCTTCGCCTTCAGCGCCCTTGGCGACGACTGCGAAGCGCGGATCGACGACGACCCGTTCCGCCTTGACGCCGCGCTGGCCCCGGCGCGGCCCGCGCTGCGCCTCGCCAGCTGACGGGCGGCCCCATGCGCGCGCGGCGCCTGCGCTGCCGCGCCGCCGACGCTCGCTAGTCGAGGAACTCCTCGCTGCGCGAACGGTCGAGATCGTCGTCGTGGCTGTTGCGCGGACTGAAGACGAAGTGCCAAAGGGCGAAACAGCCGCCGTAGCCGATCGCCAGCACCAGAAAGCCGCCGGCGGCCTCCAGTCCCGTTGATACGGCGAGCACCTGCATTCGCGGGACGCTAACAGCCCGGGAGCGGCTCCTCGCCGGCGGGCACCCGCCGAGCGGTGCCGGCGGCGCGCCTTTTGCTCGCCGCCGGGTTGCGCTAGGCTCGCCACGTGGCCACCTCCGCCGGAGAGGACGCCGCGGTGGCTTCGGCCCACCTCCGCGATTCTGGGACGCGAAGCGCCGGCAGGCGCCCGGGCTGGCGCGCCGCCGGATTCGCCGCGACGCTCCTGCTTGCCGCGGTGTTCACCTACCTCGCCGTTCGCGGCGTCAACTGGCACAGCGCATGGCGGGCGCTGGAGCGCTGCGATGCGTGGTGGCTGCTACCGGCGATGGCCGCGTTCGCTGCCCAGGTGGTGCTGCGCGCGATGCGCTGGCGCTCGCTGTTCGCTCGCGGCCGCCGTCCACCGCGTCGTCCGGTGATGGCGGCGACGATGATCGGCTACCTCTTCAACAACATCATGCCGGCGCGTGCCGGCGAGGCCGCGCGGGTCGTAGCGCTGACCAAGAGCACCCCGGCGCCCGCCGCCGAGATCGTCGGCACGGTCGTGGTCGAGCGCATCTACGACGTGCTGGCGGTGCTGGCGATCTTCTTCTGCGCCTCGCCGTGGCTGCCACACGAGAAGTGGTTCACCGCGGCCGCGATTCTCGCCGGGGTCGCCGTGGTGGGTCTCGGCGGCGTGATCTGGGTGCTCGCCGTGCATGGCGATCGCCCGCTGCGCTGGATCGTGCGTCCGCTCGGGCGCCTGCCGCGCCTGTCCCCCGATCGCGTCGAGCGCGAGGCCGCGGCGCTCGCCGCGGGCCTTTCGGGGCTGCGCGAGCACCGAGTGGCGATCGAGGCGCTCGTGTGGAGCCTCGCGGCGTGGATGAGCGCGGTGCTGTGGAGCTGGTTCGTGCTGCTCTCCTTCGGCGCGTCGATCTCGGTTCAGGGCTTTGGCGCCGGCGTGCTCGTGACCGTCGTGATCGGGCTCTCGATGATCATTCCCTCGCCGCCTGCGGCGGTCGGGGTGTTCGAGGCGGCCGGCGTGCTCGCGCTGCACGCCTACGGCGTCCCGGCGAGCACCGCCCTGCCCTACGCGCTCGTGCTGCATGTCTCGAACTTCGTGCCGCTCGTGGCGGTTGGCGCGCTCACGCTGCACTTCGCGGCCCGCCAACCCCGTCTAAAGCGACGGGGCGCGACCTATACTTGATCGGTCCCCGGCCGACGGAGCCCGCACGTGCAGGAAATGGTCATCTATGGCGTCAGCTTCGACATGGTCGGCAAGCAGCCGATCGTTCTGCTGAAGACCGCCGACGGCAACAAGTTCCTGCCGATCTGGATCGGGCACCCCGAGGCCGCTTCGATCCTGATGAAGCTGCAGGGAGCCACGACGCCGCGACCGATGACGCACGACCTGCTCTGTGACGTGCTCGGCGAGCTCGACGTCCGCTGCACGCAGGTGGCGGTGACGGAGCTGCGCGACAACACCTTCTTCGCCCAGATCACGCTTCAGGTCGCGGGACGCGAGCTGGAGATCGACTCCCGGCCGAGCGACGCGATCGCGCTCGCCGTCCGCGTCGGGGCGCCGATCTTCGCGGCCGAGGAGGTGATCGCCGACTCGGCGATCGAATTCGAGCACGAGGTCGAGGACACCGACGACGTGGTCGAGAAATTCAAGGAGTTCCTCGACCAGGTCACACCCGAGGACTTCGCGGCCGGGGACAGCTGAAGGCGTCCTGCACGCTCGCGAGCCCCGGGCCTGCCCCTGGCCCGGGCGAGAGGTTTGAGCGAGCTCCCTGCAGGCGGGTGGCGGTGGCAGCGTGGTGTCCGGCGCGCTGCTCTGGTCAGCGCGGGGAGCCGGCGGCGGCGAGCACGGCCTCGACGACGGCGTCAAAGCTGAGCCCGGCCGCGCCGGCGGCCTGCGGCAGCAGGCTCGTCTCGGTCAGCCCCGGGATCGGGTTGATCTCGAGCACCGTCGGCCCGTCCGGGCCAAGGATCATGTCCACGCGGG
>JBEKSK010000140.1:0-7111 GCA_049517155.1 Solirubrobacteraceae bacterium | reverse complement strand
GGCGATCCGCGCCGACCGCCTCGACGGCGTGATCGACAAGACCGACTCCGCCGACCAGGCACGCGCGACGCTCCAGCACGTCCACGAGGGACGGCGCGTCTTCCCCGCCGGCTGGCAAGACGTCTGAAGGTCGTCAAAACGCACTGTCATGCCGCTGCCCGGAGTACGCGTGGACTGCGCCGTCAAGCGACATCTCCGCTTGACGGGCCGGCCGCCTCGATCAACCCGGTTTACGTAACTCCTGCCGGCACCGGGCGTCAGTAGCGGATCGCGCTGGCCACCGACGCTCGCTCGAAGCTCTCAGCCGGCGGTACGCGAAATGTTTATCTCTGCGGCATCCTCGCCCAGCCGCGAAACCTCGTTGATCCGCGGCACGCGGTCCAGCGACCTGCGATCGGGTACACGTCGGCGTTCGTCGTCCGGCGCGACAATCTGCACCGGCGCGCCGTTGTGAACGAGAGAGAGTTCCGCAGCCTCCACCATCCGCACGATGTCGAGGCCCAGCAGCATGTTCGAGCGCGGCTGCGCTCCCGTGCGAATCGATGCGACGAAATCCGCCAGCTCGAGCCGCAGCGGCTCTTCTGCGTCGAGGTGTGGGGAGAGCACGTCGCCGAGTCGATACGTCATTCGATGCTCGCCAAAGTTGTGCGGCTCGACCAGCTCAGCACCACGATCGAAGATCCGAACCTGCTCGCTGCTGGTGTCGTCGTAGACCACCATCGCTTTGCTTCCGGCAAGCACGGTTCGGCGGAGCTTCGTCGGCGCCAGCCACGATAGCTCGACGCGCGCAAGCGTCCGCAGTGTCGAGTATCCGAGATCGATGAACGCGACATCCCACAGTCCCGGGACGACGGAGTCGCGAGCAATCGACCGCGCGAACGCCGGCAGACCGAACCAGTAGTGCAGGATCGAGAAGTCGTGCGGCGCGAGGTCCTGGATCACGCTCGAATCGCTGCGATGGATCCCCAGGTTGACGCGTGTCGAGGTGACGAAGTAGATGTCGCCGAGGGCCCCGTCGTCGAGCAGCTTCTTGATCGCCACGACCGCCGGTGAATAGAGGAAGACGTGACCTGGCATCAGGATCAGGCCGTGCTCCACGGCGCAGCTGATCAGGTCACGGCAGTCCTCGCTGCTGGTGGCGATCGGCTTCTCGACGAACACGTGCTTGCCGGCTCGCATGGAGCGCTGGGCGATCTCGTGGTGGGTTTGAACCGGCGTGGCGATGAGCACCGCGTCGATCGTGTCGTCCTCGATCACATCCTCGAGCCGTGAGGTCAGGCGCATGCTCGGGTGCCGCCGAGCCTGAGTGACGAGCGCCTCGGGGGAGGTGTCGCAGATCACCGTCACCTCGGCATCCTCGAGATCGGCGGCGGCTCGGAGCAGGTTCGGGCCCCAGTAGCCGACACCGACTAGCGCCAAGCCCAGCCGCCCGTCAATCATTGCGGGCATCGCGGCGCTCGGCCGGTCGTGGGCGCGTGCGGCGCGCGCTGGGACCGGCGATCGCGCCGCCCGGCGCAGTACGCGCCGCTGTAGTCGATGGGCTCGGCGCCGGCACGCTATTCGCCCCTGACGCGCCCGCAGTGCCCGTCGCCGCCGTCGAGCCGTCGAGCCGGAAGTTCGCCGCGAAATGATCTCATCGCGGATCTGCTAGCGCCCTGGCGAGCGCATTCGCGACGCGCAGCTGCTCTTCCTCGGTGATTCCCGGGAAGCACGGCAGGGAAAGGCAACGGTCGGCGAGTGCTTCGGCGACCGGGAAGTCCCCGCGGGCGTATCCCAGATGACGCCACGCCGGCTGGAGGTGGATGGGCGTCGGATAGTGGATCCCAGCGCCGATGCCCGCCCTGCGAAGGCTCGCGAGCACCGCATCGCGGTCGGCCACCTCGACGACAAACAGGTGATACACCTGCGCCTCGTCGGGTCCGTCGGCCGGCGGGAGGGTCAGCGGCAACTCGGCAAGCAACTGCCTGTAGATGGCTGCGGCCCGGCGGCGCTGCTCGTTCTCATCATCGAGGCGGGCGAGCCGCAGTGTCAGCAGGGCCGCCTGGAGGTTGTCGAGCCGAGCAGTGGTGCCGCGCCGGACGTGTCGGTTCGGCTGATCCGGAAGCGACCCGTGGTGGCGCAGCGACCGCACGGCGCTAGCGGCATCAGCGTCGCGGAAGATGATCGCTCCCGCGTCGCCGGCGGCGCCCAGGTTCTTCGTTGGGTAGAAGGAGAACGCTGCGGCGTCTCCCCAGGTGCCCGCGCGGCGGCCGCCGCGCTGCGCACCGTGTGCCTGCGCGGCATCTTCGAGCAGTGGGACGCCGATGCGTGCGCAGATCGCGGAGATTTCGGCAACCGGCGCGAGCCGGCCGAACAGATGGACGGGGACGACGGCGCCAGTTTCGGGACCGACTGCCGCGGAAAGCCGGCCGGCGTCCATGCAACGATAGACCGGATCCACGTCGACCAGGGCCGGCTTCGCTCCAGCCGCGTCGATCGCCTCGACGGTGGCGACGAACGTGTTCGGCACGGTGATCACCTCAGCACCCGGCACCACCCCGAGCGCGAGCAGTCCAAGCTGAACGGCGACGGTGCCGTTGCTGACACCGACGCAGTGGTCGGCTCCGCAGAACTCAGCGAAGCGACGCTCGAAGTCCTCGAGATCGGGGCCGAGCGTGAACTGTCCCGCCGCCCAAAGACGTTCGAAGGCAGCTACCGCATCGGCGTGTACGGGAGCCAGACCACGGGCGAGGTCGAAGAGTGGGACCTCGACCGCCGGCGCCGTCCGGGCGTCGGTCCGCCGCCGTCGCGACGGCGTGCCTTGTGCGACACGCGTGCGCGGTTCGGAGTTGAGTCGTAAGTTCATCCTCTTGGCTCTCGTGAGTTCCTATCCCAGGGACTGCTCCTAACGCCGGTGATGTTTCTCCGGCATTGGCGACCCGGGTAATGCGAGAGCAGTCTGACGGCTGGTTTGGCGTGTTCGTGCCAGCACTTCGCAAATTGGGTCCACCGCGATCGCGCGCTGATCCAACGGGGGGATAGGACCTATCTGAAGCGGTTACGCTCGCCGCCCGAGTGGGGGGGCGCGAGCGCTCGGTCAGGCGCGCGGCGGTGCTGGGCGGCCATTGCCGGCGAGCCTGGGGTGGTCGGCCGAGCGGCTCTCGACCATCATTGCGCGCACGGACGATGTCGCGCGGCGAGGGGTTTGGAGAGGTCGCCGTCGAACGTCGGCCTCGCATGGCTCCGACGTCGCGGGTCGTCAGTCCAGCGGGCGCAGGCCAGAGAGCCGGCGCCGCCGGCGGTCGGCGGACCGCCACGCTCGCCGCCCGGCGCCCGCTGCGCTGGGACGCGCGAGGGCGACCTGATATGCGCCGAGCAGCTCGGCGCTGGCGCGCTCCCACGAGAGCACCTGCTCCACGCGCTCACGCCCGACGCGACCCATCAGCGCGCGCCGCCGCGGGTCGTCGAGCAGTTGATCGATCGCGTCCGCGAGGGCCTTCGGATCGTTGGGGCGGGCGTAGGACGCGGCGTCCGCGGCGGTCACCCTTGACTCGGCGAGGTCGTAACAGACGACCGGACGCGCCATCGCCATGTACTCGGCGATCTTGACCAGGGTGGACGCGTCGCTGAGCGGTGTCTTTGGATCCGGTGCGAGGCAGATGTCCGAAGACGACAGAACCCGTTTGAGCTCGGGATCCTCGAGCCACCCTGTGAACTCGACGTGGCCGTCCAGTCCAAGGCTCCTCGAGAGGGCGAGCAGGTCGCCCCGTGACCCGCCGTCCCCGGCGAAGATCGCGTGCCAGTCGTCGCGGCGGCGCAGCAGGTCGGCGAGCGCGCGAAGCGCGTGATCCACGCCATCCTGTGGAGCCATCTCGCCGATGAAGCTGATCAGCCACTGGCGTCCGCGCTTGAGCGCCGGGTCCGCGCCAACCGGACCGAAGCGGGCGAGTTGCGGCCCGCTGCGCACGACAAAGACGGCCTCGGGGCGCATGCCGCCGCGTTCCACGGCGATCCTCTTGTACGACTCGTTCGTCGCGAGCACGAAGTCAGCCAATCGGAAGTTCAGGCGCTCAATCATCCGCGTCAACCGGTAGAGCACGCGTGCGTCGTCGCCGAATTTGACGAGTAGCAGTTCCGGTGCGAGGTCGTGATGGTCAAAGATCAGCGTTGTGCCACGCCGTTTGAGGAAGTGGACCGCCAGGAGCAGGAAGTCCGGCGGGTTGGAGGCCTGCACGACGTCGAACCCGCGCTCGCCGGCGAGCCTTCGCGTCAAGCGGCGGATCCGCCAGAACGCGGTGGCGTACTCCCGCAGATAGCTCAGCGCAGTGCCGTTCGCGGCCGACTGGCGGTAGCGAAAAATGTCGATCCCCTCGCGGCGTTCGAAGCGAGCCTCGTCGAAACCATCCCCCTGCGGGCAGATGGCGACGACCTCGTAGCCCGCCGCGGCGAGCGCGCGCAACTCGTTGCTCACGCGACGATCACGCGGAACCGAGGCGTTCTGCGAGACGACCAGGATCCGCGGTGGCAGCCGGTCGAGCGAAGTGGCAGCGGCGCTCGGCGTTGGGACATGGTTGCGCGGCATTGGCCTGAACATGCGATCGCCGAAGCGGACGGCGATCCTATAGCCTGCCGCCGTGGGTGACTGCGCCGTCACACCGTCGCGTGCGTGGGCGGCTCGTAGCGGAGTTATGGCCGCCGCGACGCGCCGACGGCTCTAGGCGGGGCCGGTGGGACGCGTCCGCGCTGTGGATGGGGACCCGTTGGCACCGGTCGGGGTCCGCTACCTGACCGGCGCACTGCGCGCCTTCGTCGCCTCGCCGCCGGACGCCGCAGACCGCGTCATCGAGAAGGTCGCAGTGCGGTGGGAGAGCGCGCGCCGTCGTGGCCGGCTGCCCGCAAATCACGCCGCGCAGCAGTGGGAGCGCGACCTGCACGCGATGCTGGGAGCCGCCTGGCCCTGCCCGCACGCGCAAGCCTTTGCAGGCACCTGGGAGGGTGTGTTGGAGACGATGACGAGCGGCGGCTTGAGCGTCGGGCGACGCAATTACGGCGACCAGGACGACGCCGACCCCGGATTTGCGCGGGCCCTCTGGTGCATCGTGCATCACCTCCACGCCCAAGCCGCGATCGAAACGGGCGTCGCGCACGGGGTGAGCAGCCGCGTGATGCTCGAGGCGCTACGCGAGGGCAGCGGCGGCCGGCTGTACAGCATCGATCTTCCGCCGATGCTCGTTCCGCAGCGTTGGTCGGAGATGGCCGTGGCGGTGCCTCTTGAGCTTCGTGATCGTTGGACCCTGCTCAAGGGCTCGAGCCGGCGGCAGCTGCCCGACCTGTTGCGCCGCCTGGGGCGTATCGACCTGTTCGTTCACGACAGCCGGCATTCGACGCGCAACGTCCATTGGGAGCTTTCAGCGGCGTGGCCGTTGCTGGCGCCCGGCGGTGTCGTCGTCGTCGACGACGCTGATGTGAACTGGGGGTTCGAGCTTTTTCTGCGCGGTGGCGATGACCGCGAGCCGCTGTGGTGCATGGCCGATGATGGGCAGCGCCAGTTCGCGATCGCGCGTAAGAGCTCACACCTGCCCCCGCACTCACCCGTGGCGGGGGACAGCTCCGGGCTCGGCCGCGCATCGGCCGGACGAGCTCAGCCGGTCAGCGGTGCGCACACCTCGCTTCCCGATCAGCCGGATGAGGTCAGCCGGTGAGCGGTGAGCACTCGCCGCATCCGGATCGTCCACTGCGCCAGGCTACGAGAGCGGGCTATGCTGACCCTCCTCTCGGAGATCAAGAGCACATGCCGCTGCGTACCAGCATCAGGACCACGCCCTACGATTCTTCGGGGCTGCCAGCCGCCGAGGCTGGCCCTGGCACCGTGCGCGTGCTCGTGATCACTCAGGACCGCTCGGTTCCCAGTGATCGCCGCGTCTGGAACGAGATTCTCACCCTGCGATCGGCGGGCTACGAGGTCGTCGCCATCAGCCCGCAGGGAAACGGTCGTGACCGGGAACTGTTCGAGCGCCGCGACGGCGTGGACATATACCGCTACGTCCAGCCGCCGGCGAGCGGAAGCACGATGAGCTACGTACGCGAATATTCGGGCGCCGTCTGGCACGTCCGCTCCATCGCGCGCCGGGTCGCAGGCGATCGCGGTTTCGACATCGTGCAGGCCTCCAACCCGCCTGACTTCCTGCTCCTGGCGGTGCATTTCCTCAAACGGCGCGGCGCCCGCATGATCTTCGACCATCACGACCTCGCACCCGAGCTCTATCTCGCGCGGTGGGGCACCAATCGGCTCGTGTACAGGCTCGTGCTGGGGCTCGAGTGGGTGTGTTACCGGCTGGCGGACCTGGTGCTCGCAACAAATGAGTCCTACAAGACGGTGGCCGTAAGGCGTGGTGGCATGCGCTCCGAGGACGTCTTCGTCGTCGGCAGCGGGCCGGACCTCACCACGTTCACGCCGGTGCCCGCCGATCCTGCGCTCCGACGCGGGCGCCGTCATCTGATCAGCTTCATCGGCGAGATGGCACCGCAGGACGGCCTGGATCAAGCGCTGCGCGCACTCTCCCGCCTAGGCGAGAGTCGCGACGACTGGTACGCGATGTTTGCCGGCGACGGAAGCGCACTCGAGGACCTACGGCGTTTGACAACGCGCCTGGGGCTCGACGATCGAGTCGAGTTCGTCGGGTGGCTACAGGGCGAAAACCTACGGCGACTGCTGTGCTCCTCGGACGTCTGTCTCGTACCGGACCCCAAGACGGCGTTCAGCGACGCTTCGACGCTGGTCAAGATAGGCGAATACATGGCGATGTCGCGGTCGATTGCGGCCTACGACCTGACCGAGTCGAGGCTGACCGCGGGCGACGCTGCGCTGTACGCCCGCCCCAACGATCCCGATGACCTCGCCCGGGCGATCGCCGAACTGCTCGACGATCCGGACCGCCGCGCCGAGATGGGTCGCATAGGACGCGAGCGCGTTGAACAGGTGCTCTCGTGGGAGCGCGCAAGCGCGAACTTCCTGGCCGCGTATGCGACCGCGCTCGAGCGCCAGCCCTCGCAATGGGCTCGCTCACGAGCACCCCGCAGCCGTCTCGCGAACTGATGGGCACGGCCTCGGCGGTTCGGGCGACGTCACCTT
>JBEKSK010000139.1:0-7171 GCA_049517155.1 Solirubrobacteraceae bacterium | reverse complement strand
TGCCGTGCTCGAACAGGTCGCCGAGATCGCAGCGCTCGGTGCAACACTGACGTCGGCCGACGAGATGATCGGTGCGGGACGGTTCCAGAACGACCAACCCGGGGCGCTGCCACCGATCCGTGACGCCGCCGAGCATCTCGAGCGACTGCAGTGGTTCGCCGAGGAGATCATGCCCGAGGCCCGGCGCATCGAAGCGGCACCCGCCGGCGACCGTTGAGGTGAACCACGCGGTGCTGGCGGCGCGCCACGCGTCCAGTTTCGTCTAGTAGCGTCCGCCGCCATGACCACTGAGTGGCAGCCGAGGCGCATCGTGACCGCTCTCGATGACGAGGGCAAGTCCTACCTCGTGCGGGTCGAGCCGGTCCCGCCGAGTGCGCCGGTCAACGTGCCGGCCGACTCGATCTCGCGCTCCTATCCACAGGGACCGCCGGCCGTTCACGCCGTCTGGTCGTGCGACGAGCTCCCATTCGCACTGCCCGCCGATCCGCAGGAGATTCCCACCGGAGCCCATCCCGGGCCACTCGGGCTCCGTCTGTCTGTGACGGTCTTCCCGCCCGGCTGGCGTGGCGAGATGTTCTGGTCCAACCGTGTCGACTTCCTCTGGATGATGTCCGGACAGCTGCTGTACGCGACCGATCGCGGCGACGAGATCGTCTTTGGATCAGGCGACATCGTAATCCAGAACGGCACCAACAAGGCGTTCTTCAATAATTGGGATGAGCCGGCGATAATGGGGTCGCTGCTGTGCGGGGCGGTCCGCAACGGGAATGCCCCTCCGGCGCACGAATATCACGGACCCCCGCTCGCCTAGGGCGACGATCGATCGCTCGCGTGCATCGCGGCGAGCGCGTCTGCCCCGCCATCGATCACGATCCGCTGCCCAGTGATCAGATCGGCGTCCGGCGAGACGAGGAAGCGAACGACGCGCGCCACGTCGTCGGGCTGGCACACACGACCGAACGGCTGGTTCTGATCGAGGCTGGCGACGCCCTCAACGCCGAGCGTGGCCCGCACGAGACGGTCCCCCATCTCCGTCGCGACGAGGCCCGGTGCCACGATGTTGACGCGAACGCCGTGTCTCGCCTCCTCGTGCGCCAACGTCATCGCGAACGCCTCCAGGGCAGCCTTCGCCATGTTGTAGGGCGCTCCGTTCGCACGCATTTGCAGCAACTCGCTGCTCGATATCACCACCACGTCAGCGCGTTGAGCGCGCCGCATCGTCGGCAGGAGCAGGTGGACCAGCCGGTGCGCGCTGAGCGTGTGAACGGCCATCACTCGTTGCACCTCCTCAGCAGTGGTCTCCGCGACAGACAGTCCGCGGCTGGCGATGCCCGCGTTGCACACGAGTATGTCGAGATCACCGAGAGCCTCGAGCGCGCTGGACGCAAGGGCGTCGACCTCCTCGAGTGAGTCAAGCGATGCGCGCAATGCAAACGCCTGGCCCCCGTCGGCGGCGATCTCCGCCACCAGGGACTCGGCAGCCTCGCCATCGCGTCGATAGTTCACTCCGACCGTGGCCCCCTCCGCGGCGAGTAGCCGCGAGATCGCTCTACCGACGCCGCGGCCGCCGCCGGTGACCAGGGCTGCGCGACCCGCCAGTGGCTTCATCAACCCAGCCTCCGCGGACACCAGATCGCGAGCCAGCTCGAGGATGGCGCGGGTTCCGGCGAGGGCGACGTGCGTCCGCCCTGGCCGCCCTGTCGTTCGGCCCTGGTCTCGACCGCCGGCGTGTCCTGGCCGCGCATCCGTTGACCGTATATGATCGCCGCGAAGCTTGTCGAGTATCCGGAGTCCTGATTTCCCGACACGCGAATCGTTGCGGTCGCCTCCGTGTTTCAGTTACGGTGCGGCCGGACAGCACTTTGATCCGCTCGGCGCAATGGAGGCGATTGCAGTGACAACGACACCGCACACCGAGAGCGGGAAGCGCCTGCGGTCCGAACACGAATACCGGGAGAGCCTGCGCGACGCACGCCGGGTGTATTACCGCGGCGAAGCGGTAACCGATGTCGGCACTCACCCGGTCATGCGTTACGCCGTCGACCACGCTGCGCTCGACTACCAGATGGCCCACGAGCCGGCGCTGGCGGAGCTGGCCGTGGCGCCGGACGGCTCCAGCCGCTACTTCCACGTGCCGACCTCCGCAGCGGACCTGCTGGCGCGCAGCGCCCTGATCGAGGCCGCCACGCGGGCCGGCAAGACGCTCGTCGTGCTGATCAAGGAGATCGGCAGCGACGCCCTGTTTTCGCTGCTCGCGTTGCGTCCAAGGCTCGGCGAGCCCTACGCAAGCCGCATAACGGCCTTCTACGAGCACTGCCGTGATGGCGACCTCGCCGTGTGCGTGGCACAGACCGATTTCAAGGGCGATCGGGCGGTCGGTCCGTCTCGCCAGCAAAATCCCGACGCCTACCTGCGCATCGTTGAGCGGCGCGCCGATGGGATCGTCGTGCGAGGGGCAAAGGTGCACACCTCGGTGTCGGTCAACGCAAACGAGATGATCGTGTTGCCCACGCGCGCGATGACCGCTGAGGACGAGGATTACGCCGTGGCGTTCGCGCTGCCGATCGACACGCCCGGCCTCACTCTCGTGGCGAGCCCGTATCTATCGCCGAAGGACCGCGACCTGGCTGAGCATCCCCTGTCGAGCGGGCGCAAGATGGTCGAGACGGCGACGCTGTTTGACGATGTCTTCGTGCCGGCCGATCGCGTCTTCATGGACGGGCAGCACGAGCACGCCGGCGAACTGGCCCGCGGGTTCGTCGAGTTCCACCGCTTCACGGCGATCTCCTACAAGCTCCCACTGGTCGACGCTCTGGTCGGCACGGCGCTGCTTGCCGCGAAGGTGAACGGCCTCGAGCGTGTGGGCCACGTGCGCGACAAGCTCTCCTGGCTGATCTCCTACGCCGAGACGCTGCGTGCGCTGACCCACCACGCGGCTTCGCGCGCCACGATCGAGAACGGCGTCGCCGTTCCCGACACGCTGCTCGTCAACATTGCCAAGCTTCAGTTCGCAACCGGCCTGCACACGGCGTTCCAGCACGTCCAGGACATATCCGGTGGACTGCTGGTCACCTATCCGGCGGTCGAGGATCTGGCCCATCCGGATTATGGGCCGGCATTGCGGCGCTACCTGGAGGCCGCGCCCGGCATCTCAGGGGAGGACCGCCTCCGCGTGCTGAGCCTCGCGAGCGACCTGACGGCCGGCGACTTCGGTGGCTACCAGGCCGTTCTCGCGATCCACGCCGAGGGTTCGATCGAAGCCGAGAAGCTGACCATCCTCGCCCAGTACGACAGAGCGGCGGCCACGGAGTACGCCAGCTGGCTAGCGGGCCTGAGCGACGATCGATGGCCGCCGCGGGCGCCGGATGCCTACTAACCGGCGCGAGCGGGCGGCGAGGAGCTCCGCGCGAGACCGTGGTGCCTGAGCAGGGAGTGCTCGAGGTCGCCCCGGCGAGTGAGCGCCGGGCGATGAGGATCGAAGCACTGACGATCGCCGATCTGTTGTGTCGCGCGGCGGCGGCTCAGCCGGAGCGGGAGGCAGTCGTTTTTCCGGACGTGCGCGTCTCCTACCTGGAGCTGCTCGAGCGAAGTGTTCTTGTCGCCAGATCACTGCGCGCGCTCGGCGTCGGCGCCGGCGACAAGGTCGGAATCCTGATGCCGAACGAGCTCGACTTCGTGACCTGCCTGCTCGGAGCCTCGTCGCTCGGAGCCGTGATCGTTCCCGTCAACGGACGCTTCAAGACGCATGAGCTCGCTCACGTAATCGAACACGCCGACATTTGCCTGATGCTGGCCGCCGCCGGCCCGGTCGATGCTCCCGACTACCCGGAGCTGCTGCGCGCGGTGTTCCCCGCGATGGGAGATCAGGAGCCGATGGCGCTCTCGCTCGACGACGCCCCGCTGCTGCGCCACGTCGTCGACATGCACGGCGCGGGTGACGGCTGTATCGGGCGTGCGGCATTTGACGCGCTTGCAAGCACGGTGAGCGAGGCCGAGGTGGCAACCTTGCAGGAGCGAGTCAAGGTCCGCGACATCGCGGTCCTGATGTACACCTCTGGCACCACGGCGCGGCCGAAGGGGTGCCTGCTCACGCATGAGGCACTCGTGCGCCATGCGGGCAACGTCGCACGCAACCGGTTCTTCCTCAGCGAGGAGGACCGCTACTGGGATCCGCTTCCGCTGTTCCACATCGGCGGCATTGTTCCGATGCTCAGCTGTATCTACGTGGGCGCGACGTTCGTGCACGCGGGCCACTTCTCACCCGATGTTGCGCTCCGGCAGCTCGAGCGAGAGCGCTGCACCGTCGCCTACCCCGCTTTCGAGACGCTCTGGCTGGGCGTCCTGAACCACCCGGGTTTCGAGCAGGCCGACCTGAGCAGCCTGCGCCTGATTCAGAACATCGCGACCCCGGAGCGTCTGATCTATCTCCAATCCCGGCTGCAACACGTCGTCGAGGTCTCCTCCTACGGTGCCACCGAGTGCTCCAGCAACCTGACGCTGCCCTACCCCGACGACAGCTACGAGACACGAATGAACACGCTCGGACATCCGCTTCCGGGCATCGAGATCCAGATCGTGGACCCCGAGACGGGGGCGCCGCGCGATCCCGGCGTGGTCGGCGAGTTGTGCTTCCGCGGCTATTCAAGGTTCGAGGGGTACTACAAGGACCCGGACCTCACCGCGGCGGTCATCGATGCCGAGGGCTGGTTTCACTCGGCGGACCTGGCGATGGTGGACGACGACGGCCGGCTCGTCTATGCCGGCCGGCTGAAGGACATGCTCAAGGTCGGCGGCGAGAACGTCTCCGCGCTCGAGCTGGAGAACTTCATCGCGAGCCATGAGGCCGTCGACATCGTGGCGGTCGTCGGGGCGCCCGACCCACGCTATGGCGAGGTCCCGGCGGCCTTCATCCAGCTGAAGCCGGCGGCCGAGCTCAGCGAGAGCATGGTGATCGAGTTCTGCACCGGCCGCGTTGCAACCTTCAAGGTGCCTCGCCATGTGCGCTTCGTCACCGAGTGGCCAATGTCTGGGACCAAGATTCAGAAGTTCAGGCTGCGGGAGACGCTCGCCGCCGAGCTCGCCGCGAGCGACGCTGGCTCGTCAGCGCCAACCCACCCAACCGACCCGCGGTGAAAAGTGAAGGTGCGTTCTGCATCGCGACGCTCGGCAAACTGGTGGCGCCAGCGAGATTGGCATGTCGGCGCCGAGGGGCGCCGCGTGGATAAACGTTCAAAGATCACACGCTTTTCGATGCGGGCGAGTTAGACTGAATCAACCGCGACGTGCGAAGTCACCGAACGATGCGCGCGCACCGTCAGCGACGACAGAGGAGTTAAGATGACCGCAGCGGCGATGGAGTTCGACCATGAAGTGGACGTTCTGGTTGCCGGCTCCGGCGCGGGCGGATTTGTGACCGCGCTCGCTGCGCAGGCCGAGGGGCTTGACACGCTGATCGTCGAGAAATCGCCGGTGTACGGCGGTTCGACGGCATACTCCGGGGGCGGCTCATGGATCCCGAACCACCCGGTGCTCGTCGCGCAGGGTGAGCAGGACGACCCGGAGACGGTCCTGCGCTACCTCATCAACATCGCCGGCGACAAGGTGTCGCACGAGCGCCTGCGCTGTTACGTCGAGCAGGCTCCGAAGATGGCGGGATTCATCATGAGCCAGAGCCACTGGCTGCGGGACGGCTTCGTGTGGTACCGCGGGTATTCCGACTATCACCCGGACAAAGGCGGGAACACACGCGGCCGCGGGGTTTGGCCGAAGCCGATCGACAAGCGCAAGCTGGGTCGGGACGAGGCGAACATGCGATTCCGCGCGATCACTCGCGGCAGCGACCTGCCCAAGGGAGCATGGATGACATCCCAGGACTACCACGCGATGATCCGCATGCGCTGGGGAGTCGACCGGCCCGTCGTGGCCAAGACGATGCTCCGCCTCGCTGTTCGCATCGCGCGCTTCCGGCTGACCGGCGAGCGCATGGCAACGAGTGGCGCCGCACTCATCGTGCGGCTGCGGCTCGCGCAGCAGGAGAACGGCATCCCGATGTGGTTGAACTCGCCGCTGACGCAGCTGATCACCGATGGAGGTGGAAACGTCGTCGGAGCCGAGGTTCAACGCGACGGCTCACTCGTTCGAGTCCGAGCGCGGCGCGGAGTCATGATCGCCACCGGCGGCTTCGATCACAACGCGCAGATGCGGACGCGCTATCAACCCGAGGTCGAGCCGGGCTGGAGTTCTGGCAGCGAGGACAACACCGGCGACGGGATCGTCGCCGGCCAGACCGTCGGCGGGGCCATCGACCTCATGGACGACGCGTGGTGGATGCCGGGCTTCCTGCTCCCACCAGGCGGCATCATGGCCGTCGGCGGGATCCTCGCCGAGCGCCAGTACCCGGGGCAGTTCATCGTCAACTCGGCGGGCAAGCGCTTCGTCAGCGAGCCCGCCCCATACACGGACTTCGGCCGCGCGCAGATCGACGGTCACAAGACGGGCGTAAGCCACATCCCCGCGTTCATGATCTTCGACAGCCGCTATCTGGAGCGCAACATCATCATGGGGCGCCGGCCGGGGCGGGCGCTCGGCCAGCCGTTCTTCGACGCCGGCGTCGCGTTCAAGGCGGACACGATGGCCGAGCTCGCGGCCCACATCGGTGTCCCGCCGGAGCAGCTGATTGAAACGCACGAGCGCTTCAACGGCTTCGCGCGAAACGGCGTCGACGACGATTTTCACCGCGGCGAGAGTGCCTACGAGAACTACTACGCGGACCCGAGCCGCCCGAACCCGAACCTCGCGCCGGTCGAGAGCCCGCCGTTCTATGCGATCAAGATCGTGCCCGGCGACCTCGGCACCAAGGGCGGGCTGGTCACCAACGAGCACGCACAGGTGCTGCGAGCAGACGGCAGCGTCATTCCCGGCCTGTACGCCACCGGGAACAGCTCCTCGGCTGTGATGGGCAACGACTATGCCGGCCCGGGGGCGACGATCGGGCCGGCGATGACGTTCGGCTATGTGGGCGCGAGGCACATGGCCACATTGGACCAGGACGCGGGCGAACCGGACGAAACCGGCCGACAGGATGCGACGCACGTGCCGAGCGTCTAGCGGTCCAGCGATGACGCCCCCCCGGCCCCTCACATACGAACATCTCTTCCGCGCGAGCGCGGAG
>JBEKSK010000138.1:0-7200 GCA_049517155.1 Solirubrobacteraceae bacterium | reverse complement strand
ATGATCGTCGATCAGACCGGCGGGCTGATCTGGTTTCATCCGCTCGCGCCTGACCTGGAGGCCACCGACTTCCGCGTTCAGAGCTACGCGGGACGGTCGGTGCTGACCTGGTGGCAGGGGCGGATCCTCAAGCTCGGCTTCGGCCAGGGCGAGGATGAGATCTACGCCGGCAACTATCAGCCGCTGGCCCGGGTGGTGGCCGGCAACGGTTATCGCGCTGACCTGCACGAGTTCCTGCTGACGGCGAGCGGGACAGCCTGGATCGACGCCGTGCAGCTGGTCAGGGCCGACCTTGCGAGCTCGGGCGGCGCCGCTCACGGCGTGGTCAGCGATTCGATCGTGCAGGAGATCGACGTGCGGACGGGCCTCGTGATGTGGGAGTGGCACGCGCTCGGCCACATCCCGCTGCGCGACTCCTACGCTCCGGCGCCGCACAACGCCACCCCGTGGTACTTCGCCCACATCAACTCGATCGACCCCTCGCGGCCGGGCGTCGTGCTGATGTCGGCGCGGAACACCTGGGCGATCTACGATGTCGACCTGCACACCGGCGCGATCGTCTGGCGCCTCGGCGGCAAGCGGTCGAGTTTCGCCGTCGGCCGCGGCACGGCCTTCCACTACCAGCATGACGCCGCCTGGCAGCCCGGCGGCCTGGTCTCGGTGTTCGACAACGGCGGTGGCGAGGAGAGGCAGTCGCGTGGCCTGCTGCTCGATCCAAACCGCGCCAGGCGCACCGTCACTCTCGTGCGCCAGTTCATCGATCCGGACGCGACGCTGCTGACCTACAGCCAGGGCGACCTGTTGAGGCTCCCGGGCGGCAACTGGCTGATGGGCTACGGCGGCCTGCCGAACTTCGCCGAATTCAGCGCCGGGGGGCGGCTGCTGCTCGCCGGGTCACTCGGCCCAGGCGACCGCGACTACCGCACGTATTTGGCGCCCTGGAGCGGGCAGCCGCCAGGCGTCCCGTCGGTCGCCGCACAGCTGGTGAGCGGCGGCGGCATGAACGTCGAGGTGAGTTGGAACGGGGCGACCGCGGTCAGCTCGTGGGCGGTCCTCGCCGGTGCCACTGCCGCTTCGATGAGCGTCGTCGCGACCGTTGCGCGCGCTGGTTTCGAGACCTCTGTCAGCCTGCCGGCTGCCGCGCCGCTGGTCGCCGTCGCCGCCGTTGGTGGCAGCGGCGAAACGCTCGCGACCTCCGCAACGATCTCACCTAGCGGCTGAGCTGATGCGGCCTCGCCGACTCGGAGATCCCCCACGAGCGGAGGATCCGGGGGCGGATGGTACACGCGCCCCCGATCCCCAGAAAAACTGCGCCCGGCGGATCGCAGCCGCCGGGCTTGCGCGAATTGCACCACGCCTCACACCGCCTGGGCGGGTGAGGTTTCGCGCGTTCAGTTGGGCAGATTTCTTCTGCCCGACCGTGTTTGAAAAGGGACTCAATCGTCATATGGCTCGGCCAGGCTCGCGATCGCCTCGATCCGGTTGCGAACACCCAGGCGCCGGAAGATCTCCGAGATGTGGAACTTGACGGTGTTCGGGCGGACTTCAAGGTGCTCGGCGATCTCCTCATTGCTGTAGCCGCGCGAGATCAGCTTCAGCACCTCGAGCTGGCGCGGCGTCAGTGCGACCGCCTGCGGCACCGCGCGCCAGCGGGCCGGCATCACGGCGTGGCCGGTGAGAATGTGGGCGACGGCCTCGCAGAGTTCGCAGACCGAGGACTCCTTCAGCACGACGCCGTCGATCCGCCGCGTGCTCGCGCAGACGACTATCTCCTCGCTGACCTCGGTGCATAGCAATACGAGTTTGACTTCCAGCTCGAGCGCCAGCAGGCGGTCGATTGCGCGGGCGCAGGCGCCGCGATAGGAGTCCACGTCGAGCAGCACGACGTCGCAGGGCAGCGAGCCGTGGTCGAGGCTCGCCGCGAGCTCGTCGATTGAGCCGACGGAGCACGAGAGCGCCATGCCGGGCTGCGCGCCGATCAGATCTCCGATCGCGGCGCGCAGCAGCTGCGGCTGACCGACCAGTGCCAGCGCCGTGTCGCGCCTGCGTACATCGATCCGGCCGGCCGAGGTCCTCGTCATGCGTCCTCCGCTCATCGCCGCCATCAGCGTGCCGCTCATCGCCTCATCCCGGCAACGATCCCCGTGCTCACGCCGCGGAACTGTCCAGCCATAACTGTCCAATCGATCGCCCATAACACATCACAGACCGTAAAGGTGCGCGCCGGCGCAGCCAATCCCCCAGAGGTGTCGATCTGCACCCCCGCATGCAGGCGAGCTTTTCGGCCGTGCACGCGCGGAGGGTCCGAGCGTGCCCGCCGCGGGACGACGCGTACAAAGTTTTGACGCGGACGGCAGCGAGCTGCTGGTCGATGCGGCGAGCCGGCGAGGATTGCCGGAGCCCGGCGTTCGCGTCAGCGTGCGCGCGACCGGTGAGCACGCGCTCCTGGCCGGCGACGGCGCGGCGGCCAGCGAGCCCTGAAAACGCGGCGCGCGAGGGTGCTGAACACCTGGGCCGGGACTGGCGGGCGCCTATACTCGGCCGCGACATGGTGATGACAGGTCACGCGCAGCGCCTCGCCCAGCCGCTCACGCGCAGCCAGAAGCGTCTGATCGGCGTGGTGCTGGCAATCGTCGTGGGCCTCTCCGGCTGGGCGATCGCGCGTTCGGCCTCCGCTCCGTCCTCGAGTCACGGCTGCGTCAACGTGGTCGTCGCCAGCTCGACCGGCGGCGACGTTCTCTCGCACTGCGGTGCCGCCGCGCGCAAGTGGTGCCAGACCGAGTTCGCGAGCAGCGGCCCGCTCGCCCTGCGGATCCAGGCCCAGTGTCGCGACGCCGGGTTGTCGCCGCGGCGCAGCTGAGCACCGCGCGCGGCACGGTTGTGACGGGCCGGGGGCCTTGGCGGCTGCGCTAGGCTCAGCCCGACTGGGCGAGCAGCGCGAACAGGCCGCTTGGCCCGATCACGGCCGGCGCGCAGCCGGCGACATCGATCAGTTCGACCGACACGCGGCCATCGGCGCTGCGGTCAAATCGCAGCTCCTTGCCCTGGTCGGCGAGTGCCTGGCATGCCAGCGCCGCCTGTGCGAGCTCGCGCTCCACCTCCGGCGGAGGGACCGACAGCGCCACGGTGGCGGAAGGCGCCGGCGCGCGGCGCGCGCGCATTCTGCGCGCGGTGCGCTTGGCGCGCCTGAGCGTGTCGCCAAAGGCGCCCGGGCCGCTCTCGGCGATCGGTGGCACCAGCGACAGGTGCCGCGGTGCGCCCGCAAGGCGGGCTGTGGTTTCGATTCTGGCTTCCATCTGCCTTCTTTGTCGAACCTGCCCGGCCCGAACTTGAGGTTGCGCCCGCATAGGCCAACGATGGTTCGACGCGGCGGCGCGCGTTCAACAGATGTCTAGCGAGGCCCAGCCCAGGCGCGGCTTGCTCTCGCGGGCCATCGTCCAACGAACGTCGATGGACGCCTCTTCCGCGCGCCAGCGCCCGATCGCAGCGCTCCGCAGGCGCGTGATCAACGGCTCGAGCTCGCCCGCGGCGACCAGCAGCGTCAGGTAGCTCCGCGCGGCCGCGTAATCCTTTTCCTCGGGCTCATCGAGCCATTGACCTTCGCCCGCTCAGCCGCCGGCGACCGCCGGCAGAATCGTCAGCTCGGCGCCGTCGGGGACGCGCGTCGCCACGCCGTCGAGGAAACGGATGTCCTCGCCGGAGAGGTAGACGTTGACGAAGCGTCGCAGGCCGCCATCCTCGTCGGCGATCCGCTCGCGCAGCTCGCCGAATTGCACGAACAGTCCGTCGAGCACCTCGGACACCGTCGCGCCCTCGACGCTGGCGACGCTCTCGCCACCTGTCGCCGAGCGCAGCTGCGTTGGGATCTTGACCGTGACGGCCATCAGATCGCCGCCACGCCGACCGCCGCCTCGAAGTCCTCGAGGGTCGGATCGATCTCGTAGGAGTCGAAGCTGCCGCGCACCGCGTCGAGCGTCTTCAGCCCATCGCCGGTGATCACCAGCACGACGCGCTCGTCTGGGTCGATGTCGCCGCGCCGCGCAAGCTCGCTCAGGACCGCGACGCTGACGCCGCCGGCAGTCTCGGTGAATATCCCGGTCGTCTCGGCCAGCAGGCCGATTCCCGCGCGGATCTGATCGTCGCTGACGGCGTCCACGCCGCCGCCCGTGCGCCGCGCGAGCTCGAGCACGTAGGGCCCGTCGGCGGGGTTGCCGATCGCCAGTGATTTAGCGATCGTGTTGGGCCGGACCGGCTGGCAGAAGTCCTGGCCGGCCGCGAACGCGTTCGCAACCGGTGCGCAGCCGGATGCCTGAGCCGCGTTCATCACCGGCTGGCGGCCCTCGACAAGGCCCAGTTCGATCCATTCGGCAAAGCCGCGGTGGACCTTTGTGAAGAGCGAGCCGGAGGCGACCGGGACGATGCAGCGGTCCGGGAGCTCCCAGCCGAGCTGCTCGACGATCTCGTAGGCGAGGGTCTTGGAGCCCTCCGAGTAGTAGGGCCGCATGTTGATGTTCACGAACGCCCAGTCGTCGTGCTCGGCCGAGAGCTCGGTGCACAGGCGGTTGACCTCGTCGTAGTTGCCGCGCACCGCCACCAGGTTGGTGCCGTAGATGCCGGTACCGAGGATCTTCTGCTCCTCGAGGTCGGATGGGATGAAGACGTAGGACGGCAGCCCGAGCGCCGCCGCCTGCGCCGCGACCGCGTTGCCGAGGTTCCCGGTCGAGGCGCATGCCAGCGCGCCGAAACCGAGTTCACGCGCTCGCGCCGACGCGACCGCGACAACGCGGTCCTTGAACGAGTGCGTCGGGTTGGCGGCGTCGTTCTTGACCCAGACCTCACGCAGCCCGAGACGCTCGGCCAACCGGTCCGCGTTGATCAGCGGCGTCCACCCGGCAGGCAGGCCTGCCCGTGACGCGAGATGGTTCGACGGTCCGGGCGGGCCGCCGGCCAGCGGCAGGAAGTCGGCGTAGCGCCAGACGTCCTGCGAGCCGCCCTGGATGCGTCGCCGCAGCGTCGCGAGGTCGTCCGCGAAACCGTAGTCGTAGGTGACCTCGAGAGGTCCGAAGCAGCGCTCGCACACGTAGAGCGCCTCCAGCGGGTACTCGGTCCCGCACTCCTTGCATCTGAGATTCTCTGCCGCCATATGAAACACCTCCGCCGGTCGTGTGGCGAAGGTTCCTGAGGCAGAAGCTCCAACCACATCTCCCAGGCCATTGTTGGAGCCTGATGGAATTGGCACCGTTTCCCGCTCTCGCGAGATGGTTGCCGGGGTTTCATAGGGCCAGTCCCTCCACCCCTCTGGATGCGTCCAGCTATGTGCCCGGAGTATAGCGCCGCCGCGGCGACAACAACACCGTTGCCGCGCCCGCGGCCGCCGGCGCGGTAACGCCCCGGCTGGCATGGTGTAGCAGGGGCGTGAGCGACTTCTCCACCGAAGCCGCGGACGAGCCCGCCGGCGCGATGCTCGAGCCGCTCGAAGAGGCCGACCGGCGGCGGGCGCTGGTCATCGTCAACCCGTACGCGACCGCCGTCTCCGATCGTCTGCGCGCCATCGCCGTGCACGCGCTGGCCGCCCGCTACGAGGTCGAGGCGGTCGAGACGCAGGCCCGCGGGCATGCGACCGAGCTCGCGCACCAGGCGGCGCAGCAGGGGTTTGACATCGTCATCGCCTTCGGCGGTGACGGCACGGTCAACGAGGCGGCCAACGGACTGGCTGGCTCGTCCACGCCGCTCAGCTGCCTGCCGGGCGGCTCGGCGAACGTGTTCTGCAAACTGCTTGGGATTCCGGGCGAGATCGTCGACGCGACCCAGCATCTGCTGCGCGTCGCAGACCATTTCGCACCCCGGCAGGTGGATCTCGGCGAGGTGGAGGGGCGCCTTTACACATTCAGCGCGGGCGTCGGCATGGATGCGGACGTCGTCAAGACGGTCGACTCCAGGCCGTCGATGAAAGCCCGCTTCGGGCCCTACTTCTTTCTCGCTGCCGGTTTCAGCACCTTCGCCCGCCACTACCTGATCCGACCGCCGCGAATGTTCGTGGCGGTCGGCGACGAGACGGTGACGGGAGTGACGGCGATAGTTCAGAACGCGTCCCACTACACCTATTTCCACGACCGCCCGATCGATCTCGCCGCCGGCGCGACACTCGACGGAGGGACGCTGTCGAGTGTCGTGCTGCGCCGGGCGAGCCTGCTCGGCGCTCCGTCGCTGCTGGCCCGTGCTGTGCTCGGGCGCGACGGCGTTGGCGGCCACCGTCAGGTCACCAGTTTCCAGGCGCTCACCTCACTGACCGTCAGCAGCGCGAGTGGCCGGCCTCTGGCACTCCAGGTCGACGGCGACCACATCGGCGAGGTCAGCGAAGCGCGCTTCACGATTCGCCCCGGCGTGCTGAGCGTCGTGGCGTAGGGTGCTCGCGCGGGCGCACGCGAGAGTGGGCCGGCGCTCGGCGCGGTGATCAGCTGGGTGTTGGCGCGACCGGCTGCTCGCCGGCCGCGGCATTGACCGCCGCCGGGGGCGGCTCGGCGGCGGGCGCCGCGGGAGCCGGCAGAGCCGCGGGCTGGCGGCGGCGGCGGAACAGGTGGCCGAGGCCGGCCACCTCGCGCTCAACGCTCTCCAGCGGCGCGGCCAGCGCCAGGAACTCGCCGAGCTGTTCGGTGAGCTTGACGAGCGCCTCGGTCATCGCAGGAAGCGTCGCCGCCACCGCTTCGAGCACCTCGACGTGGCGGTCCATCGACTCGGCTGCGTGGTGCAGCGCCGCGACGGCCTCGTGCAGCGGCTCCTCGACCGGGGTGTGCGCCTCCACCTCCTGCTCGGCGCCACCGAGCAGCTTCAGCGTGGACCGCGCCGCATTGCCGATGAGCTCCGTCAGCACGGCGTCTAGTTACCAGGCGTGACGCGGAACGCGTCGAAGACCGAGTCGATGTTGCGCAGCCGCGTGATCGTCGCCTTGAGTGTCTGTGTGTCTGCGCACTCGACCACGAAGCGGTTGCGGATCATCGGCGGGTTCGCGGTGCACTGCGCCTCGACGATGTTCATCCCCGCTTCCGAGAAGGTCCGCGAGAGATCCTCCAGCAGGCGGTGGCGATCCCAGCCGTCGATCTGGATCTCCACCTTGAAGCCGGTCGTCTGCTCCCCCTCCCATGCCACCGGCGTGAAGCGGTCGGCGTCGCGACTCAGCGCCCGCGCGTTGGAGCAGTCGGC
>JBEKSK010000137.1:0-7255 GCA_049517155.1 Solirubrobacteraceae bacterium | reverse complement strand
ATCATGACCGGCGACACCTTCGACGGGCGGCGCGCAGCAGAGCTCGGCCTCGTCAACGCCGCCTTCCCCCTCGATCGACTACGCGAGGAGACGGTGAAGTTCGCGGCGAAGCTCGCGACCAAGAACCCTCACACGCTGCGCATGTGCAAGGAGGTCTTCAAGCACGTCAAGGAGATGAGCTACGGCGACGCAGAGGACTACATGTGGGCAAAACTCGACACGCTGAACCGCCTCGACCCCGGCGGCCGCCAGATCGGGATCAAACAGTTCGTCGAGTCCAAGAGCTACCAGCCCGCATACAGCTCCTACGACCACGAGCAGTGAGATCGCGCGTTCAGCGATGCTGAATGGCCTCGTCGCCCTCGACCTAGCCGGACTCCCGGGTCAGTTCACCGGGCGCATCCTCGCCGACCTCGGCATGCGCGTTATCAAGGTCGAACCGCCGGGCGGAGACGGCGCCCGGGCCGTCGGGCCGTTCAAGGACGACGTCGCGGATCGCGACGCGAGCCTGCGCTTCGCGTTCCTCAACGCCGGCAAGGAGAGCGTCACGCTGGACATCGAAAGCGCCGACGGCCGAGACATCCTGCTCGCCTTGGCCGCCCGTGTCGACGTAGTGATCGAGAGCTACGCGCCCGGCTATCTGGCGGGCCTCGGCCTGGGACACGAGACGCTGAAGCTGCGAAACCCTGGGCTGATCGTCGCATCGGTGACGGGCTTCGGTCAGTACGGCCCGCGATCCGCGTTCGCGGCTCCGGACATCGTGGCCGTCGCCACCGGCGGGCTCATGTACATCTCCGGCGCCGCAGGCCTGCCTCCCGTGCGCCCACCAGAGACTCAGGGCTACTACTACGGGTGCGTTTTCGCCGCCTACGGCGTGCTGCTCGCACTCTACGGCCGCGGCTCCGGCGGCCCGGGCCAGGCGATAGACGTCTCGATGCAGGAGAGCATCGCGACGCAGGAGCACATGATCCGCGAAGCGGCCTTCGACGGCGTCGCGATCACCCGCAACGGCAGCCAGCACAAGCACACGGCGCCTGCAAACATCTTCGCCTGCAAGGACGGTCACGTCTTCCTGTTCATCCTCGGGGCCCGCGACTGGGGACGGTTGCTCGCGCTGTGGCCCGACCATCCGCCTGCGCTGGACGCCGAGGAGCTCCGGCCGCCGCACCACCGGCGCGCCCATATCGACCTGATCAACCCTCTCGTCGAGGAGTTCACGAGCCGCTACAC
Source organism: Solirubrobacteraceae bacterium (assembly GCA_049517155.1). GTDB lineage: Bacteria > Actinomycetota > Thermoleophilia > Solirubrobacterales > Solirubrobacteraceae > Palsa-513. Next base: position 6,025 of record JBEKSK010000137.1, on the reverse strand, counting down.
AAAGAGCGAGCTGACCACCCTGCTGCAGGAAGCTGGCATTCCCTGTCTACCTGTGAACTCGCCCTCAGACTTCCTGGCCGAGGAGCAGGTCCGCTCACGCGACTTTCTTGGCGAGGTCTCGAGCCCGAGCCTTGGCACCTACGCCATGCTTCGCTTCCCCGCCCTCTTTGACGGCGTGCGTCCGCCGGCGGCTCAACCGCCGGCGTCCTGCGGGAAGCACAACGGCGAGGTCTACGGCGGCTGGCTTGGCATGACCGCCCGCGAGCTCGAGCTGCTCGCCGCCCGAGGGGTCATCTGATGGCGGGATTTCTGGCGGGCATCCGGGTCGTCAGCCTGAGCACGGGCATCGCCGGCCCGAACGCGGCGCGGATGCTCGCGAACTACGGCGCGGAGGTCTTCAAGGTCGAATCGCGGGCCGGCGGACTGGACGCGTTCCGCGCCTACGGCGACAACCCCGAAGCATCGCCGCGCTTCGTCGAGGTCAACCTCAACACCAGGTCGGTCACAATCAATCTGAAACGTCCGGAGGGCGTGGCTCTGCTCAAGGAGCTCGCGGCGAAGTGCGACGTCGTGATGGACAACTTCCGTCCCGGAGTCCTGGAACGCCTCGGTCTCGGCCCCGCCGATCTGCACGCCGTCCGGCCCGACCTGATCGTCGTTCGCATGCCGGGCCTCGGCTCGACCGGCCCGCTCAGCGGCTACGGAACCTGGGGCCCGACGCTCACCGCCTACTCGGGCCTGACCTACCTGTGGAACCATCCGGGCCAGGCTCGCCCAGTCGGCTCCCAGGGTGTATATCCCGACTACCTCACCGGGGAGATGGTTCCGATCGCCGTCGTAGCCGCGCTGATCGAGCGCCGGCGCAGCGGCGCCGGGGCGGTGATCGACGTCGCCCAGGTCGACCTCGCCGCCTACATGCTCGGCACGGCCTTTCTCGACGTGCTCGTCAACGACCGCCGGGCGCAGCCGGTCGGCAACGTGTCTGCCCACATGGCGCCCCATGGCTGCTACCCGTGTGCTGGGGAGGACCGCTGGTGTGTGATCGCGGTCTCAAGCGATCACCAGTGGCGAACGCTTTGCGACCTGATCGCCCATCCCGCGCTCGCCGAGGACCCGCGCTTCGCGACCTTCGTGGAGCGCGCGCGCAACCGCGAAGAGCTCGACCGGATGATCTCGGCCTGGACGTCGAAGACCGACGCCTTCGACGTGATGAATCGGCTGCAGGATGCCGGGGTGCCGGCGGGAGTCGTACAGAGCGGCGGAGACCTCGCCGCCGACCCCCATCTCGCCGCGCGCGGATTCATCGAGACCGTCCACCACCCCGTGCTCGGCGACATGCCGATGGCAGGATTGCCGATGCAGTTCAGCGCCGGCGGCCACGAGCCCTACCAGAGCCCGCCGCCGCTCGGGGCAGACAACGCCTACGTGGTCACGGAGCTGCTCGGACACGACCGTGCCGAGCTGGAGCGCCTTGAGCTTGAACAAATCGTCTACTAGAGAGGGATGGCCGAGATGAGATTCGACACCGTCATCGAGAATGGCACCGTGGTCGACCCGCAGCTCGGGGCGCGCGAGGTCACGATCGCCATTCGCGACGGCAGGATCGCCGCCCTGATCGAACCGGGCGAGTCCGCGGATACCGAGGAGCGGATCGATGCCAAGGGGCTCGCGATCTTCCCCGGACTGATCGATCCGCACATGCACATCGGCTTCGTCGGGCTGCCGCTCACCGACGTCGCGAGCGAGACGCGCTCGGCGGCGATCGGCGGCGTGACCTCGATCCTCAACTACGTGCTCAAACCGGACGATTACGCGGAGCCCTTCCTCGAATTCGTCGAGTACCTCGAGCGGCTCGCCTACGTGGACATGGGCATCCACTTCGGCATCTTCTCCTCCGAGCAGATCGCCGCGATTCCCCACTACATCGAGAAGTATGGCGTCTCGTCATTCAAATTCTTCATGACCTACAAGGGCGATGAGGGGACACGGCGAGGCGTTGGCACAACCGACGACGGGCTTCTGTTCGAGCTGCTCACGCAGGTCGGAAAGTACCCGGGGGTGGTCGCGAACGTCCATGCCGAGAACGTCGAGATGGTCTGGCGCGATGAGGCGCGTGTCCGGGAACTGGGCCTCGACGGGCTCACCGCGCACAACGCCGCGCGCCCGGGGATCACCGAGGCTGCCGCGATGGTCACGGCAGGCTTTCTTGCGCGTGCTGCCGGCGCGCCGCTCTATCTCGTCCACACCAGCAGCGCGGAGGGAGCGCAGGTCGTCGCGGGGCTGCGCAGCGATCCCGACGCCTCGCCGGTCTATGTGGAGACCACGCCGCACAACCTCTCGCTCACGGTCGACTCGCCCTGCGGCCTGCTCGCCAAGGTCAATCCGCCCGTGCGGACGCAAGCGGACGTCGACGCACTCTGGTCCGCGGTGACGCACGGCGTCGTCGACTCCGTCGGCACCGACCACGCGCCCCGACTTCGCTCCGAGAAGGCTGGCAACGTGTGGGAGGCCGGGGCGGCCTTCCCGGGTGTCGCCACGATGCTGTCAGTGCTCCTGACCGAGGGCTATCACCGCCGCGGCGTGAGCCTCCAGCGGATCGCACAGATCTCCTCGGCGAACACAGCACGCATCTTCAACCTGCCGCGAAAGGGAACCGTCGCGATCGGTGCCGACGCAGATCTGGCGATCGTCGATCTTGAGTTGGAGCGGACCGTCAGCGCCGACTACCTGCAGTCGCGGGCCGACTTCTCGCCGTGGGAAAATGAGCGCCTGAAGGGGTGGGCGGTGCAAACGCTCGTCCGCGGCCAGACCGTCATGCGCGACGGCGAGATCGTGGGTCGGGAGGGCTTCGGCACATATCTGCGTCGGCCGCCGGCGGCGTAGCGGCGGCCGTCAGTCGAGCGACACGATCAGGCCGTCTGCGTCCGCCTGGCGGTCGGTCAGGCCGTGCTCGTAGGCCAAATCGAAGACGGTCTGAAGATCGGCCGGCTCCAGCCAGCGATCGAAGTAGGGCGCCTGCCCGTCGCCGGCGGTTCGCGACGCCGCGCTGCGCAGATCATCGATCGCGCGTGCGACCGCGGCGACCACCGCCCGCGCCGAGCTCGTGTTGGCCGCCACCCAGGACCGCGACGAGGCGAGACCCGTGATCATCACTCGTTCGCCGTCGCGCAGCGCACGGCTCATCGAGCCGCGGTCGACGATGTGGGCGAGACCCTCGCCAACGAGTCGAGCGGCGAACGGGTCCGGAGCCGACGCCGCCGCGATCTCACCGCGGGTGAAGGCCCCGCCGAGGTCGGCGAATGGCATCGCGCGCAGCGTCACGGCGTCGTAGTTCGCCCGCTCGTCGGCCATGTAGATCCGCAGCTGCAGCTCGCTGATCGCAGCAACGGCGCTGACGCCGACAACCGCGCCTTCGAGATCACGGCCGCAGGAGACCTCGCCCGCGGCGAGTAGCGCGATCGGCAGATGATCCGGTGCGCGCTCGAAGCCAAGGGGGCCGATAAAGACCTGGTCTGATCCCGCGAGCGTCGCAACGAGGGTCTGGACGTGCCCGCCGACGCCGAGGTCGATCTCTCCGCGGGCAAGGGCCTGGGACATCGCCGAGCCGTTGGCGAATCTGGTGACCTCGAGCTCGACGCCCGCCTCGGCCAGATAGCCGCGCTCGAGCGCGGTCGAGACAGGCGCCGAGAACGGGTTCTGGACGTGCCCGAAGCGGACCCTCACGCCCTCTGCCTAATGTGCGGTCTGGCCGCCATCGACCGGTATCGCCGCTCCCGTGATGTACGAGGCGTCCTCACTGCCGAGGAAGGCGATCACCGACGCGATCTCCGAGGGCTGCCCCCACCGGGCGAGCGGCACGTTGCCGATCAGCACGGACTCATCCACGTCGCCGCTCTCGACGATCCCCGCGAGGCGCTCCGTGCGGGTCGGCCCGGGACAGACGGCGTTCACGCGGATCCCGTCCGGGGCGTAGTCGAGCGCCACCTGGCGCGAGAGCGCGATCACGCCGCCCTTTGCCGCCGAGTAGGCCGGGATCCGCGGAAAGCCCATCAGGCCCATCGTCGAGGCCAGGTTGACGATCGCGGGGGCGTCTGAGTTGCGCAGCAGCGGGATCGAGTGTTTGAGCCCGAGGAAGATGCCGAGCAGGTCCGTGTCGTGGAGCGCACGCCAGTCCTCGACCGCGTAGTCGGTGACCATCGCGACGTGGCTGAAGCCCGCGTTGTTGACGAGCAGGTCGAGGAGCCCGAAATCCGCGTCGATCGCGGCGATCACCCGCTTCCAGTCGTCTTCGAGCGAGACGTCCATCGCGTGCGCGACGACCTTCGCCCCGCCGGCTGAGAGCTGCGCTGCGGTGTCGGCGAGCGCGGCCTGCGCACGGTCGGTCACGATCACCGTCGCGCCCTCGGCGGCGAGCCGCAGAGCTGTCGCCTTGCCGATGCCGTTCGCGGCGCCGGTGATTAGCGCCACCCGACCGCCGTAGCGGCGGCCCAGCGTCGCGGAGAGGGCTTGGTCGGACACCGCGTGCGCTAGCGGGAGGTGGCTGGGGACGCCACCGTGGCCAGGCGACGCACCACTTCGCGTGCCGAGATGACGTCGGCGTACTTGGCCTGCATGTCAAAGAGATTGATCGCGTGGGTGATCTGACCGCGATCGAACACCCCATCCTCAACGACGTTGATCTTGAACCCGCGCGCATGGGCGTCCACCACTGTCGCGCGCACACAGCCGCTGGTCGCGCCGCCCGTGACGATCAGGCAATCGACGCCTTCGGCCGCAAGCCGCTCCTCGAGGTCGGTGCGGTAGAAGGAGCTCGCGGTCGGCTTCTCGATGATGATGTCGCCAGGCTGCGGTTTGAGCTCGTCGGCGAAGGCGTACCCGTCGCGCTCGCCGCTGTAGTCCATCCAGCCCGGCATCTTCTCTTCAAAGCGCGCCAGCGTGTGCTCCGGGCGCGCCTGGGGCGCCTGGGGGATCGTGTAGACGACCGGCAGGTCGGCCGCTCGGGCCGCTCCGATCGTGTTGGCGATGTGCGGGATCGCGGCCCAGCCGTACTCGCCGCAGCATGACTTGCCGAAGCGCTTCATCGCCTCGAGGATCGGCAGCGGCTCATCTCCGATGCTCTTGTTGAGCACGTCGACGACCACGACGGCGGGACGGCTTCCGATCCCCGTCTTACCGCCGAAGGCCCCGCTGGCGTAGACCTCGCGGTCCTGCTCGGTGATCAAGTCGTCCCAGATGCGCTCGCTCAAGACGGGTCTCCCAGCGGCCTCAGTAACCAAATTTCTCGACGACCTGCTGCACGCGCTCGAGGTCTGGCCTCACGTCCGGCCGCGCGGAGAGCTCTTCGAACGCCTCCTGCGCGAACTCCAGGCGCGTGATCTCGCTCGGCGGAACGTACTCGGGCAGCGTGCCGATCGACACCGCTTCCATGAGGTACTTCTCAAAGCCCGTAGCGTTGCCGTCGATCGGGAAGGGCATCCGCTGCGCATGTTCCGCCGAGCCAAACTGCGGAATGCGCTTGGGTTCGTCGGGATCGGGGCTGTAGCGGCGTAGGCGACGCTCGACCGCCTGCGCGACCTTCACGTTCTCGGGCATCGTGCGCAGGAACCAGTAGGCGCGGATCATCGCGCGCACTAACGCCCTCACCTGCTCGGGCTGCTCCTCGAGCACCCGCCCCGTCGCCGCGATCACGCGGTCCGGCCGACCTTCCGGGTACTTCGATGCGACATCCAGCAGCATCGAGTAGCCCTCGGCTTTGACGGCGGGAAGATCGATGCCGTCGACGAAGGCCGCGTCCACCCGCCCGTCGCGCAGAGCGTCGGGGCCACGGCGAGTGTCGATGCGCGTTACCCATTGCACGTCATCGAGGTCGACGCCGGCCTCCTGGAGCCAGTAGCTCAACATTGTGACCAGCACATCATCGAGGTCGATGATCCCGATCCGCTTGCCGGCCAGGTCCGCGAGCGACTCGATCGCGGGTTGGCCCATGACGTAGAACGGCTGCTGGTTACGCCAGCCGGCGATCACG
>JBEKSK010000136.1:0-7281 GCA_049517155.1 Solirubrobacteraceae bacterium | reverse complement strand
CTGATGGCTCGCCCGGCAACCCCGCGAGACCCCTATGAGGTGCTCGGCGTGCCGCGCAGCGCCGACGAGACGGCGATCAAGAAGGCGTTCCGCTCGCTCGCTCGCGAGCTGCATCCCGACGTCAACACCGATGACCCGCAGGCCGAGGAGAAGTTCAAGCAGGCGGCGGAGGCCTACGAGATCCTCTCAGACCCGGAGCGGCGCGCGACCTACGACCGCTACGGCCATGAGGGCCTGCGCTCGGGCGGGTACCAGCCGAACTTCGATCAGTTCGGCTCGCTCGGCGATCTGTTCGAGGCCTTCTTCGGCGGCGGCGGCGGTGGTGGCGGTGGCCGCGGGCCGGCCCCGGGTGCCGACGTCGGCGTCGAACTCGAGCTCGACCTGGCCGCGGCCGCGACCGGGGGCGCCTTCGCCGTCACCTACGAGGCCGTCGATCGCTGCGCGCACTGCCACGGCAACGGCGCCGAGCCGGGCACGCCGATCGAGACCTGCGAAGCCTGCGGCGGCGCCGGCCGCCGGCAGGCGGTCACGCGCACGCCGTTCGGGCAGGTCATGCGGACCGTCGTCTGCGACACCTGCGGCGGCGACGGACGCGTTGCGGCACAACCCTGCGCGGACTGCCGCGGCCGTGGTGCGCTGGTCGCGCAGCGCACCGTCAGCGTCGAGGTGCCCGCCGGCATCGCCGACGGCCAGCGCGTACGGATCGCCGGCCGCGGAAGCGTCGGCGCGCCCGGAGGACGGGCCGGCGACCTCTACGTCCTGATCGCCGTCCGCGAGGACGAGCGCTTCGTGCGCGAGGGCGACGACCTGATCACCGTGCTCGACGTGCCGGCGCCGCTGGCGGCGCTCGGCGCGAGCCTGGAGGTCCCGACACTCGGCGAGGCTGTCAAGGTGGACGTGGAGCCCGGAACCCAGCCGGGTGAGGTGATCACGCTTCGCGGCCACGGGATGCCGCGCCTGCAGCGCCACGGCCACGGCGACCTGCGCGTCGTCGTCAACGTGCAGATCCCGCGGCGCCTCAGCGACGAGCAGCGCGCGCTGCTCGAGCAGCTGAGCGCGACGATCACCGAGGAGAACCTGCGGGCCGATGAGTCGGTGTTCTCCCGGCTGCGCCGGACGCTGCACCTCCACGGCCATCAATGATCCGGCTTGCCGTGCGGGTCGCCCGTGCGGACGCGGCCGGGGCCCTCGCCGAGCTGCTCGCCTTCTCGCCGGCCGGCGTCGAGGAGGTCGACGTCGACGAGCGCACGGTCGAGTACGTGCTCTATGGCGCGCCCGGCGAACTGCCGAGCGTTCACACGCTGACCGCCACGGTTGGCGACGCGCTCGTCGAGGTAGCGACCAGCGAGATAGCCGACGACTGGGCGTCGCGCTGGCGCTCCTTCCACGTGCCGATCGAAATCGCCGGCACGCTTTACGTCCGCCCGCCGTGGCGCGAGCCCTCCGCCGAGCCGGGCCTGATCGACGTCGTGATCGACCCGGGGCAGGCCTTCGGTACCGGCTCGCACGCTACCACCCGGCTGTGCCTCGAGCTCCTCGTGTCGCTGGCCCGCAGCGGCGAGGCCGGCGGCCCGCTGGCGGACCTCGGGACGGGCTCCGGCGTTCTCGCGATCGCTGCCGCCAAGCTCGGGTTCTCCCCGGTCATCGGCGTCGACCACGACCCCGAGTCGGTTGCCGCAGCGCGCGAGAACGCGGCCGCGAACGGCGTGTCGATCGAATGCTCGCAGCTCGACCTGCGCGTCGATGAGCTGCCTGGCGCGCCGACGGTGACAGCCAACCTGCTGCGCCCGCTGCTGCTCGATCTGGCGCGGCGCCTGCAGCGCCCGCCCGCGCTGCTGATCGCCTCCGGACTGCTCAGCGATCAGCTCGCCGAGGTGTCGCGGGCGTTCGCCGAGCGCCACGGCATGCGCGAGCGGGCGCGCCGCCGCGACGGGGAGTGGTCCGCACTCCTGCTGGAGGCGCCTGGACGCGGGCGTATCCTTAGCTCGAGATGAGCATCATCGACACCGTCAAGAGCGACCTCGTGGTCGCAATGAAGTCCGGCGAGCGCGAGCGGGTCGGCGCGCTGCGTCTCCTCTTGTCGGAGCTGCAGAAGTCCGCGAAGGAGGGCTCCGACGACGAGCTTGCGGTGCTGCGCCGCGAGCGCAAGCGGCGGATCGAGGCCGAGCGCGCGTTTCGCGAAGGCGGGCGCGACGATCTCGCCGACGGCGAGGCCGCCGAGGCGCTGATCATCGGCTCCTATCTCCCGGCCGAGCTCGACGACTCCCAGCTTGCCGAGATCGTCACACGCGCCGTCGAGCGCTCCGGGGCAACATCGCTCAAGGATCTCGGCTCGGTGATGGGGCTCGCGATGGCGGAGGTGGGCGGTCGCGCCGACGGGAAACGCGTCTCCGAGCAGGTGCGAGCGGCGCTCGCGATCGCGTGAGACGGCAGTTCGAGCTTTCGAACGACCTCGCGGCTGGACTTGCGGGCGAACACGACGCGATGCTGCGAGCGCTCGAGGAGCGCCTGGCGGCGCGCGTGTTCCTGCGCGGCAACCTGCTGACGCTCGACGGCGAGGCCGACGCTCTGGAGTCCGGTGCCCGCGTGATCGCCGAGCTCGCGATGCTCGCCCCGTCGGGCCAGCCGCTCGATGAGGCGACCCTGTCGGCGGTGATCGGTGTGCTGAAGGCGGACCAGGCGCCCGCGGCGGTGCTCGACGACGTCGTCTGGCGACACCGCGCGATGCGCGTGGCGCCGCGAACCGTCGGGCAGAAGCGCTACGTCGACTCGATTCGCGAGCACACGATCACCTTCGGCATCGGCCCGGCAGGGACCGGCAAGACGTTCCTGGCGGTCGCGCTCGCGGCGGCCGCGCTGAGCCGCAAGGAGGTCAACCGGATCATTCTCACGCGCCCGGCCGTCGAGGCCGGCGAGCGGCTCGGCTTCCTGCCCGGCGACCTGATGGCGAAGATCGACCCGTACCTGCGGCCGCTGTTTGATGCGCTGCACGACATGATCGACCCGGAGAAGGTCTCCCAGCACCTCGAACGAGGCGTGATCGAAGTCGCCCCGCTGGCCTTCATGCGCGGGCGCACGCTGAACGACTCGTTCGTGATCCTCGACGAGGCGCAGAACACGACGCCCGAGCAGATGAAGATGTTTCTCACGCGGCTCGGGTTCGGCTCGAAGATGGTCGTCACCGGCGACGTGACGCAGGTCGATTTGCCGCGCGAGCAGCAGTCCGGCCTGGTCGTCGTGGCGGACATCATCGGCGACGTCGACGGCGTCGAGTTCGTCCGGCTCGGCGGTGAGGACGTCGTGCGCCACCGGCTCGTGCAGCGAATCGTCGAGGCCTACGAGGACCACGCGCAGCGCGCCGCGCCCGAGCTCGCGTCCGCCAAGCAGGCGCGCCAGGCCTGATGCTCGAGTGCGACATCGTCGGGCTCGCACCGCTCGCGCCGGCCGAGATCCAGCGACTCGCGGCGCTCGCGGCCGCCAGCGCCGGCGTGTCGGAGGGGCATCTGGCGATCGAGTTCGTCGACCCGGCCCGGATTCGCGAGCTCAATCGCCGCCACCGTGCGCGCGATGCGCCGACCGACGTGCTCTCGTTCCCGATCGACGGCGCCGATCCCGAGCCGGCCGGCCCGCGGGAACTCGGGGATGTCGTGATCTGCCCGCAGCACACGGTGGAGCTTCGCGAGGCCGTCGTGCATGGCGTGCTGCACCTGGTCGGCATGGATCACGAGTGCGACGAGGGTGAGATGCTCGCGCTCCAGCGCGAGCTTCTGAGCTGGTGACGCGCGCCGGCTTCGTCGCCCTTGCCGGCCGGCCGAACGTGGGCAAGTCGACGCTGACGAACGCGATCGTCGGCGTCAAAGTGGCGATCGTCTCCGATCGCCCGCAGACGACGCGCCGAGCCGTCCGCGGCGTCGCTACGGGACCGGACTGGCAGCTCGTGCTGGTTGACCTGCCCGGCGTACAGCGCCCGCGCGACGCGCTGACGGCACGAATGGCGCGCCGCGTCAACCTCGAACTGGCCGACGCGGACGCGGCGCTGATGCTGCTGAACGGGGAGGAGAGCGTGGGGCCGGGCGACCGCTACATCGCGGCCGCGTTGGCGCAGGCTCCGGGGCCCGTGACGGTCGCCGTCAACAAGGTTGACCGGCTCAGCAAGGAGCGCCAGGCGCAGGCGCTGCTGGACGCTGCCGAGATCGCGCCGCCATCGGCCGAGGTCTTCCCGATCTCGGCCCGCAGCGGGCAGGGCGTCGGCGCGCTCGTGGCGCATCTGGTTGCGCAGCTGCCGCCGAGCCCATTTCTATACGCGGCCGAGCAGCGCTCGGACATGACGCGCGAAGACCTGCTCGCCGAGCTGATCCGCGAGCAGGTCCTGCGGCGCACCTTCCAGGAGCTGCCGCACGCGATCGGCGTCGTGATCGAAGGGCTGGAGGCCGATGCGCAGGACCACCCATCACGGGGGGCAGGCGGCGAGCTGACGCGGATCGACGCGCTGATCTGGGTAGAGACGGAGTCCCAGAAGGCGATCGTCGTGGGTCACGCGGGGCGGATGATCAAGGCGATCGGCACCGCTGCGCGCCGGGAGCTCGAAAACGAGCTCGGCGGCCGCGTGCACCTCTCGCTGATCGTGCGCGTGCGCCGACACTGGCGCGCCGACGACGGCCTGCTCGATCGGCTCGGGATCGAGTAGCAGCCGCCGCGCGCCCGCGCCTGCGCCTACCATCTGCGCCATGGACCCGTTCGCGGCCGCGATCTCGAGCGAGGCGGAGCTGCGCGCCCTCTACGAGGAGCCGACGCCGACCTCGTTGCGCAAGGACATCGGCCGCCTGGATGAGATGTGCCGGGCGCTGATCGCGGCCTCGCCAATGGTGGCGGTCGGGAGTGTCGACGCGCACGGACGCGCCGATGTGTCGCCGCGGGGAGGGCCGCCGGGCTTCGTCGCGGTGCTCGATGACCACCACCTCGCGATCCCTGACGCCACCGGCAACCGGCGTCTGGACACCCTTGCCAACGTCGTCGCCAGCGGCCGCGCCGGGCTCCTGTTTCTGATCCCCGGGCGCGACACGACCCTGAGGGTCAGCGGGCGGGCCTGCGTCAGCTGCGACGCCGATCTGCTCGCTGCGCTCGAAGCGGTCGGCAAGCCGCCCCGCAGTGCGCTCGTCGTCGCCGCCGAGGAGGTCTTCGCGCACTGCCCGAAGGCGTTCATTCGCTCGCGCCTGTGGGACCCCGCGAGCTGGGGCGCGCCGGAGGCGCTGCCGAGTTCCGCCGCGGTCTCCCACGCGCATCTTCGCGATCCCGGCCTCAGCGTCGCCGACGTGGAGGCGCAGCAGCGCGAGAGCGTCCTGCACCGCCTGGCCTGAGACAATCATCTGAGATGGACTCCGAGATCGTCTTCGACGAGCGCGGCCTGGTGGCGTGCGTGGTGCAGGACTGGAGCACCGGCGAGGTGCTCACGCTCGCCTACATGAACGCGGCGGCGCTCGAGCGCACGCGTGCGACCGGTGAGCTGCACCTGTGGAGCCGCTCGCGTGGCGAGCTTTGGCACAAGGGGGCGACCTCGGGCAACACGCAGGCGCTGCGAGCGCTGCGGCTCGACTGCGACGGCGACGCGGTGCTGGCGTTGGTCGAGCCGGCGGGGCCGGCGTGCCACACGGGCGAGCGCAGTTGCTTTCACCGCGGGGAGCTCGAGCCGGCTGCGCCGCATGAGTCGCTACCTTCGCTGGAGCGCACGCTCGCGGCGCGGGCGATGGCGCGGCCGCCCGGCTCATACACCGTCGAGTTGCTCGACGACCAGGCGCGGATCGGCGAGAAGGTGATGGAGGAGGCCGAGGAGGTCGCCCGCGCGGCGCGTGAGGAAAGTGACGAGCGCGTCGAGGAGGAGGCAGCCGACCTGCTCTACCACCTGCTCGTGCTGCTGCACAGCCGCGGCCGGCGCCTCGCCGACGCGGAGCGGGTGCTCGATGAACGTCGAGGTTAGCCCGACGCTCGAGGAGGTGGTCGCGCTCGCAGCCGAGCACAACCTGATCCCGCTGCGCCACGAGTTCGTCGCGGACTGCGAGACGCCCGTGTCGGCGTTCCTCAAGCTGCGCGGCGACGGGCCGGCGTTCCTGCTCGAGTCGGCTGAGCAGGGCAAGCGGTTCGGCCGCTATTCGTTCATTGGCTTTCATCCGCGCGAGGTGATCCGCTGGTCGCTCGCCGACGGTGGCGATCCCTACGCGATCGCGGCGGCTGCGGTCGGGCGCTACTCGCAGGCGCCGGTGGAGGGCATGCCACCGTTTTCGGGCGGGGCGGTCGGCTTCTTCGGCTACGACCTCGTGCGTACCGTCGAACCGCTCGGGGAGCCCGGCCCCGACGAGCTCGGCCTGCCGGACATGGCGCTGATGCTGAGCGACCTGCTCGTCGTGTTCGACAACCTAAAGCACACCGTCACGATCCTTGCGAACGTCTATGCCGACAAGGATCCGCGGAGCGCCTATGCGCAGGCGCACCTGGCGATCGAGCAGGTGCGCACGCGCCTCGCCGGCCCGCTGCCGGCGGTGAAGGCACGAGCGCCGCGCGCCAGCGCCGACTTCCGCTCGAACATGACGCGTGAGCGGTTCGAGTCGATGGTCGCGCGGATCGTCGAGTACATCCACGCCGGCGACGCCTTCCAGGTCGTGCCGTCGCAGCGCTGGTCGGCGCCCGTGGAGGTCGACGCGTTCTCGATTTACCGCGGCCTTCGCGCGGTCAACCCGAGCCCGTACATGTACTACCTGGACTTCGGCGACTTCCAGGTCGCGGGCGCCAGCCCGGAGCCGCTGATCACGGTCTCGGGCGGCGAGGTGACGACCCGCCCGATCGCGGGCACCCGGCCGCGCGGATCAAACGCTGTCGAGGATGCGCTCCTGGAGGCGGAGCTGCTCGCCGACGAGAAGGAGCGGGCCGAGCACATGATGCTCGTCGATCTTGGCCGCAACGACCTCGGCCGCGTCTGCGAGTACGGCAGCGTGACGGTGCAGACACTGATGGCCGTCGAGCAGTACTCGCATGTGATGCACCTCGTCAGCGCCGTGTCGGGCCGGCTGCGCGAAGGGGTCGGCGCTATGGATGCGCTTCGTGCAACGCTCCCCGCGGGGACGTTGTCGGGTGCGCCGAAGGTGCGCGCGATGCAGATCATCGACGAGCTCGAGCCGGTCAAGCGCGGCGGCTACGGCGGCGCGATCGGCTATCTCAGCTACACCGGTGAGCTCGATACGGCGATCCATATCCGCACCGTCGTCGTCAAGGACGGCGTGGCGTACCTGC
>JBEKSK010000135.1:0-7285 GCA_049517155.1 Solirubrobacteraceae bacterium | reverse complement strand
CCTGAGTCGCTGGCAGCGGGGGCGGCGCGGACGGCCCGCGCCGCGGTGTGCCCCTGGAAGGCGCCTACGGCGCCTCCTGGGCGGCGCCGGAACGCCGAAGGCGGCGCTGGTGTTGCCGAGCTGCTCCTGAGCGCTCGACGGCGCGCACGGCCCCTCCTGGGCGGCTCGGTACGCCGAGGGCGCTGTGGGCGCGGTGCTACGCTGGGGCGGCGTCAGTCGCAGGGGAGTCACCCGGGTTGCGGCCTGGGAGGAAGCTGCCCCGGACCTGAACCGCTGCGCCCAAAAAGCGGGGTGGAAATTCACCCACGGGCGCTTCGGAGGCGCCCCTACTCTTCGCACTACGAATGGACTCGACAGGGTATGTCCATCCTCGCCAGCTGGTGAGTGGGCATCGGAAAAAGTCGCAGGGAGCGCCATGAACAACGCCGGGGAACACATGAACAAGCGCGAGGGAGCGAACGGCAAGCCCGCCGAGTCGCGGCCCGCCCCCCACGGTGGGGGTGCCGGCGAGCGCGTGGAGCACGACCGCAACGGGTCAGGCCCGGGTCGGGTGTCGGCGCACGAAAGCGGCGCGCCCGTCAACGGCAAGCGCCACTCGGGCGAACGGCTGCGGATCATCATTGCCGACCCCGATCCGCTCGCGCGTCGCGTGATTCGCGACTCGCTGCACCTCGACGGCGGCTTCGTCGTCGCGGCCGAGGCAAAGGACGGCATCGAAGCAGTTGAGCTGGCCTTGCATTACCGGCCCGAGCTCGTGCTGATGGAGGTCGGCATGCCCGGGCTTGACGGGATCGGCGCCTGCCGCGAGATCACTGCCAAGGCGCCGCAGGTCCGCGTCGTGATGTTCTCGGTCCCGCAGGACCGTGACGTCGAGATCCGGGCGCTGCGCGCCGGAGCCGGCGGCTTCCTCTCCAAGAACGCCGAGATCGAGGCCGTGGCACGGGCGTTGCGCTCGGTTGCGACCGGCGAGGCGGCGGTGAGTCGCGCGCTGACCAACCACCTGGTCGAGCTGCTGCGGACCACGGCCGAGAACGGCAGCGGCATGCGCCCCGTCAAGAGCCCGCTGACGACGCGGGAATGGGAGGTGCTCGACCTGATCTGCGCCGGCAACTCGACACGCGAGATCTCGGGCAAGCTCTTCCTCTCCGAGGACACCGTCTACAGCCACACCAAGAGCATCCTGCGCAAGCTGGGCGTGCACTCGCGGGTCGAGGCCGTCGCCGTCGCGGGATTGCTGCGCCAGCCGAAACTGGGCTAGACGCCGGCGGCGGCGCCGACGCGCCGCGGTGTTGCGAGCGGGGAAAGGACATGCCCGAAGCCGCGCTCGCGCGCTCACGTCGGCCGGTGGCTCAGCGTCGCGGGTGCAGGGCGTCGACCAGCTCCGGCGGCACCGCGCGCAGCGCGGCCACCGACGTCGCCAGCACGGCCGTGCCGATCACCGCCGAAAGCAGCGAAGAGACCGGCGCCGCGAGCGCCACGGCGAAGGCGATCGCGAGCGCCAGCACGATGCGGACAGTGCGACCGAGCTCCGGGCGCATCTCGGGGTGCGAGACGAACAGCGTGATCGCGTAGGTGCAGGCCAGCGTGACCTCCAGCGACACCGTGACGATCGCGCCGCCACGCGCGCCGTGGCCGGGGATCACGAGCACGCACAGCAGGATCGAGAGCGCCAGGATCGTCGCGTTGATGGCGATCAGCCGGCGGTACATCTGCTGCGAGAGCATCGCGAAGGTGAACAGCGCGACCAGGAACGTCGCGCCGATGCCCGCGCCGAGGATCCGCATCACCTCCCCTGCGCCAGGGTATTTCGGCCCACCGAGCACCTGCGCCGCAAACGGTCCGCCGCTCACCAGGAGCAGTGAGATCCAGCCGCCGAGCAGCAGGTTGCCCTCGATCAGGCGGTTCAGCGCGTAACGCAGGCGCGGCGTGTCGTCGCGGGCCGCACGCACGAGGATCGGCCAGGCCGAGGTGACAAGCAGCCACGGCAGATTGCTGAGCACGTCGAGGCTTCGAAACGCGAGACCGAAAACGCCGACGGTCGTGTGCCCGGCGGCGGTGTCCGGCGTCAGCAGCGACATCGCCACCAGCACGACGCGAAAGTAAACGGTGCCCAGCGCCGTCGCCGCCGCGAACATGAAGGTGCTGCGCAGCAGCACGCGCCAGCGTTCCGGCGCGAAGCTCGGGCGCAACGGGATGTCGCCGCGCACCAGGGCGGCGGTCAACGCGAGCGACACGGCGTAGGCCACAAGCGGCGCGGCGAAGAACGGCAGCAGCGGTGCGCCGAGCACCACCAGCACGACCAGCGTGATCGCCGTGGTCGCCGGGCCGACCAGGTCGAGCACCGCGACCCAGGCGAGCCGCAGCTCGGTGACCAGGGGGATCGCGACCGTGGCCTGGATGTTCATCAGCACCAGGCCAACCGCGGCGATCGCGGTCCCCTCGACCTCGACGCGGGGATAGCCGGCGATCAGCGCGAAGCCGACCGCGGCGAGCGCGCCGGCGAGGCTGAGAGCAACGCGAAGGCCGAGCAGGCTGCTCATGAACGCCCGGCGCGGCCCGCCCGTGAGGTTCGAGTACTCGCGGATTCCGACCGTTCCGACGCCACCCTCGGTGATCACGGCTGCAATCAGCATCAGGCCGGCGACCGTGGCGAGGCGTCCATAGGCCGCCGCGCCGAGGTGGCGCGTGACGAGCGGAATCGCCGCGATGCTGCAAACCACCGCGCTGCCAAAGGCCACGACCCGCAGCGCGCCGCCGCGCAGGAACCGTGCTCCGGCGTCGGCCGAGTCCAGGACGTCCGGGGTTGCCGCCACGGTGCGAGTGTTTCAGAGCCGTCGGTGATCAGGCGCGCGGAGGGCTCGCCGGCGCGCCGCCGCCGTTTCCCCCGCGTCGTCTGCGCCGCTCTGGTGCGCGGCGCTCTCCTGCGCGGCGCTGCAGCCGCGCGCGGCTGGTGACGAGCGCATCGGCGCCATCCGGCACGAGGTCAGCGTGCACTGGCTCGCCGCGTCCGTCGTGTCGCGGGGTTGGTTCGCGCCAGCCCCGAAAGTCGGGTAGCGAGCCGCCGCAATACACTCCGGCGCGCATGCGTGTCGGCATCGTCGGTCTCGGATACGTCGGCCTGCCGCTCGCGGTGGCATTCGCCGCAGCGGACGTCGAGGTCGTCGGCGTCGACGTCGATCAGCGCCGCGTGGACGCGATCAACGCGGGCGATTCCTACATCGAGGACGTGCCCGACAGCGCGCTGCAGGCGGCTCTCGGGCATCTGCAGGCCACCACCGGCTACGAGCCGCTCGCGGAGGCCGATGCGGTCCTGATCTGCGTGCCGACGCCGCTGACGCCCAACCGCGAACCGGAGCTCGGGCCGCTGCTGAGCTCCGCGCAGAAGCTTGGCGGTGTGCTGCGCGCCGGCCAGCTAGTGGTGCTCGAGTCGACCACCTATCCCGGTACGACACGCGAGCGCGTCGCGCCGCTGCTCGAACGCACGGGGCTGCGCGCCGGCGTCGACTTTCATCTCGCGTTCTCGCCCGAGCGCGTCGATCCGGGCCGCACAGACTTCACCCTGGTCAATACGCCGAAGGTGATCGGCGGTCTCACCGAGGCCTGCGGCGACGCCGCGGAGGCGCTGTATCGCATCGTCTGCGACGAGATCATCCGGGTGGCAACGCCGGAGGCGGCCGAGCTGACGAAGCTCCTGGAGAACATATTCCGGGCCGTGAACATCGCGCTGGTGAACGAACTGGCGCTGCTGACCGACCGGATGGGGATCGACATCTGGGAGGTCATCGACGCGGCGTCGACCAAGCCCTACGGCTTCATGCGCTTCGAGCCCGGTCCCGGGATGGGCGGCCACTGCCTGCCGGTGGACCCGTTCTACCTCTCGTGGCGCGCGCGCGAGTTCGACATGGCTACGGAGTTCATCGAGCTCGCCGGCAAGGTCAACCAGCAGATGCCCTACCACTGCGTCGCCAAGCTGCAGCGGACGCTGAACGACCGCGGGCTCGCGGTGCGCGGCGCGCGGATCGCGCTGCTCGGCGTGAGCTACAAGCCCGGCGTCGGCGACGTGCGCGAGTCGCCGGCCCTGAAGATCATCGAGCTGCTGCTCAAGCTCGGGGCACACGTCGTCTACCACGACCCCTACGTGCCGAGCCTGGAGCGGTTCGAGTTGCGATCGACGCCGCTTGAGCAGGCGCTCGAGGGGGCGGATCTCGTGCTGATCGTGACCGCGCATCCGGGGATCGACTACGACGCGCTGGCGGTGGACGGGACGTGCGTGTTTGACCTGCGCGGCGTGACGCACCCGGCCGTCGATTCCCAGGTCGTGCGTCTGTGAGCCTGCGCGCGGACCCGCGTGCGCCCGGCCTGCACGTCGGCGAGGGCGTGTCGATCGCGGACGACGTCGTGCTCGGAGCCCACGTCACGATCCACGACGGCACCGTGATCGGCGCCGGCTGCGTGATCGAGGACGGTGTCGTGCTCGGCAAGCGCCCGCGGCTCGCGCGGCACTCGAGCGCGCCGCGGGGCGAGCTTCCCGGTCTCGTCCTCGGCGAGCGCGTCACGGTATGCGCCGGCGCGATCGTATTTGCCGGTGCGCAGATCGCTGCCGACGTGATCCTCGGTGACCAGTCCTTCGTGCGCGAGCGCGCGAGCGTGGGCGCCGCGAGCGTGATCGGCCGCGGCAGCGTGCTGGACCCCGGTGTGACGGTCGGGGAGCGTGTTCGCGTGCAGACCGACGTGTACCTCACGCAGGGAAGCGTGGTCGAGGACGACGTCTTTGTCGGGCCGGGCGCATGCACGACCAACGACGACACGATGAGCCGCCACGACTCCAGCTACGAGCTGCGCGGGGCGACGCTGCGGCGCGCCTGCCGGATCGGCGGCGCGGCCGTGCTCGTGCCGGGCGTCGAGGTCGGCGAGGAGGCGTTCGTCGGCGCCGGTGCCGTGGTCACGCGCAACGTGGCGCCGCGGACGCTCGTGGTCGGCTCGCCGGCGCGCGAGCTGCGCCCGGTCGGCGACGAGGAGCTACTCGAGAACTGGCGCTGAGCGCGCCGGCTGAACCCGTCGCGGACGCGGCGCCGACGGCAGCCCGACCGCCAGCGCGCGCCGCGCGAAGGGGGAAACGGCGGGCAGCACCGGGATGGCGTTGACGACGCCGAGGACGCGAAACGCGAGACTGAAGGTGGCGGTCCGCGCCGGCGTGCTGAGCGTGATCCGGATACCGAGTTCGCGTGGCGGCGGGCACTAGACTGTCGCGCGTGAGGTTGCAGGCGATCGCCAGCCGTCGCGCAAGGCGCCAGTGAACGGCTCGCGGGTCAGCGTGGGGCTGGTCGGCCTCGGCTACTGGGGGCCGAACCTCGCGCGCAACTTCGCCGCACTGCCAGAGTGCGAGCTCGCCTGGTGCTGCGACGCCGACGCCGAGCGCCGCGAGCGGTTCGCCGGGCAGTTTCCCTCGGCGCGCTTCACCGACGACCTCGACGAGCTGCTCGGCGATCGGGCGCTTGACGCGGTCGTGCTCGCGACCCCGGTGCCGACCCACGCCTCGCTGGCGGTGGCGGTGCTCGAGGCCGGGAAGCACTGCTTCGTCGAGAAGCCGCTCGCGCAGTCGGTCGCCGACGCCGAGCTGGCGGTCGCGGCCGCGGCGGCCGCCGGACGCGCGCTGATGGTCGGGCATCTCCTGGAGTACCACCCGGGCGTGCTGATGCTCAAGGAGATCGTGGACTCCGGCGAGCTCGGCGAGCTGCGCTACATCTACGGCAACCGTCTCAACCTCGGACAGCTGCGCGCCGACGAGAACGCGCTCTGGAGCCTCGGCGCTCACGACGTCTCGGTCGTCCTCGCGCTCGCCGGCGAGGAGCCCTATGAGCTTTCGGCCCGCGGCGAGTCCTACATGCGGGAGGGCATCGAGGATGTCGTGTTCGGGTTCATGCGCTTCCCCTCAGGTCTGGCGGCGCATCTGCACCTGAGCTGGCTTGACCCGCACAAGGAGCGCCGCTTCACCGTGGTCGGCGCCAAGCGCATGGCCACCTTCGACGACATGGAGGTCGAGCGCAAGGTCACGATCTACGACAAGGGCTTCGACGAGAAGAGCAACAGCTACATCGCGCGCGCGGGCGAGATCCGCTCGCCGCTGGTCCCGAAGACCGAGCCGCTGGCGCTCGAGTGCCGCCACTTCATCGAGTGCGTGCGTGACGGCGTCAGGCCGCGATCTGACGGTGAGAGCGGCCTGCGAGTCGTACGCGTGCTCGAGGGCCTGCAGGCGGAGCTCGACAGCTCGCGTCGCTCTGCGGCCGTGGCGCCCTGAGCGCACGGACGGCGCGCGTCCCGCGGCGAGAGCCGCGCCATGAAATGTGCCGTATCCGTCTGTGCCCGGCGCGTTGCTCAGCCGGCCGAGACGGCCGCCGGCGCGCGATCGCCTGCGGTTGCCGCCCGAACCGCCTGCGTGACCTCCACGGCTGCCGTCGCGTCGAGCACGGCGCTCATCGGGATCGCGAGATGGGTTCGCGCCGCCTCCTCGGTGGCTGGCAGCTCGGCGCTCGTGCGGTAGGCGCTCATCGCCGCCTGGCGGTGGACAGGCGTGCGGTAGTAGATCTTGTTGCCGATGCCCGCGGCCGACAGTGCCGCCGCCAGCTCGTCGGCATGGGGGTCGCGGACGACATACAGATGCCAGGCCGGGTCGGCCCCGGCGGTCGCCACCGGCAGCGCCACGAGCTCGCCGAGGCCGGCCGCCGCGTAGTGCTCGCCGGCGGCGCGGCGCCCGTCCGCCCATGCGTCGAGGTGGGGGAGCTCGACGCGCAGGATCGCGGCCTGCAGCTCGTCCAAGCGCGAGTTGTAGCCGATGTGCTCGTAGGTGACCTTGTCGCGGGAGCCGTGGAAGCGCAGCATGCGGACGCGGTCGGCGAGCTCCGGGTCGTTGGTCGTGATTGCGCCCCCGTCGCCGAAGCAGCCGAGGTTCTTGGACGGGAAGAAGCTGAAGGTCGCCGCCGTGCCGAGCGAGCCGGGTCGGCCTGCGTCGGTGCGTGAGCCGGCGGACTGCGCGGCGTCCTCGAGCACGGGAACGCCGAGCGCCTCGATCTCGGCGACCGGCGCAACGTTGCCGAACAGGTGCACGACGATGACCGCCTTGGTTCGTGGCGTCAGCGCCGCGCGCACGGTATCCGCGGTGACGCAGAAGGTCTCGAGGTCGATGTCGCAGAACACCGGCGTCGCACCGGTGGGGGGGATCGCTTCGGCGCTGGCGTAGAAGGTGAACGAGGGGACGATCACCTCGTCGCCGGCCCCGACCCCCATC
>JBEKSK010000134.1:0-7344 GCA_049517155.1 Solirubrobacteraceae bacterium | reverse complement strand
TGCTCGGCGGCGCGCCCGACGGCGGCGCGGCGGCGCTCTGGCGCGAGCTGCACGCAGCGATGCCCGACGCGAAGCTGTTCGCCCCGAGCACGCTCGCCGCGGCGCCGTTTCTGCGCGGCCTCGGCGGGGCGGCCGCCGCGACCTACGTGACCAGCCCGCTGCTTGAGCCGAGCCAGTACCCGGCGTCCGCGCAGCAGGTGTTCGCGCAGTGCCGGCGCCTGTTCGGGCTGGCAGCGAGCGCCGAGGAGCTCTACGGCTACGACGCGATGAACGACGTGCTCGCCGCGATCGCGAAAGCCGGCCGACAGGCCGCCTACCGCCCGGCGCTTTTGAGCGCGTTCTTCGCGCTTGGGCGGGCCGGATTCAAGGGTACGCTCGGCGATTACACGATCAACGCCAACGGCGACACATCGCTGGCGAAGTTCGATGGCTACCGCGTGGACGCAGCGGGGCAGCTGGTGGCGGCGCGCCCGCTCAGCTGACGGCGGGGCGGCCGCGCGCAAGCGCAGCGGCGAGTGCCGCCGCCAGCTCCGGGTGCTCGAAGGCGTGCCCCAGCGCCCGCGCTCGCGCGGGCAGCGCGTTCTGGCTGTCGGTGACGATCTGCGCCATTTCGCCGTAGAGCAGCTTCAGCGCCGCGGCGGGAACCGGCAGCAGCGCGGGACGCTGCAACGCGCGCCCGAGTGCCTTTGAGAACTCCGCGTTGGTGACCGGCGTGGGCGCGGTGGCGTTGAACGGCCCGTCGTAGCGCGCGTCGTCGAGCGCCGCCAGATAGAGCGCGACGAGGTCGGCGATGGCGATCCACGACACATACTGGCGCCCACCAGCGACGGGCCCGCCGACGCCGAGCTGGAACGGCGGCAGCATCTTCGCCAGCGCGCCGCCGTGGCGGTCGAGCACGACGCCGGTGCGCAGCACGCATACGCGCAGGGATAGCTCGCCCGCGGCGAGCGCGGCGCGCTCCCAGTCGACGCAGACATTGGCGAGCCAGCCCTCGCCGGGCGCCGACTCCTCGGTCAGGACCTCGCCGCCGCGGTCGCCGTAGTAGCCGACAGCGGAGGCGCTCAGGAGCACTCGCGGGCGCTCGCCGAGCGCCTCGATCGCGGCGACCAGGTTGGCGGTGCCGGTCGTGCGACTGGCACGGATCGCCTCGCGCACGGCGGGGGACCAGCGCTGCGCGATCGGCTCGCCCGCGAGGTGGATCACGCCGTCACGCCCTTCCAGCGCGCCGGCCGGGGCGGGCCCCGCGAGCGGATCCCAGGCAACCGAGCCGCCCGAGCCGGAGCGGCTGAGGATGGTCACCTCGTCGCCGCGCGCACGCAGGGCCGCGAGGATTTGGCTGCCGATCAGCCCGCTGGCGCCGGTCACGGTAACTCGCATCCACGCTGATCGTAGCGTTGCCCGCCCCGCGCCAGCCGGTCGTCCAGGAGCGTTGGGCCCCAAACCCCGCGTGTGGCGAGAGCCCGGGGCCGGCTGCGACGCAGGCGCCGTCTGGGGCGCAGGGCAGGGAGCGAGCAAGGCTGGTCGGCTTGCAGTCACCGCCCGTCCCCGGTCATGGGGCGGGACACTGCCAGACGGCGTTCGCAAGCCGCCATTTCTGCTCGAACGTTTCTGGGCGACCCACTAGAGTCACGTCGCAGTGCCCGCGCCCGTCCCCGCGCTGTTCCTGATCGACGGCAACAGCCTCGTCTACCGCGCTTTCTTCGCGCTGCCGGAGTCGATCGCGACCTCGGCCGGCGAGCCCACGAACGCGATCTTCGGGTTCGCTTCGATGCTCGTGAAGCTGATCACCGAATACGGAGCGACGCCGACGATCGTGGCGTGGGACGCGGGCACCTCCGGCCGCACCGAGGCCTACCCGGAGTACAAGGCGCAGCGGCGCTCGCGTCCGGATCTGCTGCGCGAGCAGTGGCCGGCGTTCGAGCCGCTGGTCGAGGCGTTCGGATATCGCAACGCCCGCGTCGAGGGGTTCGAGGCTGACGACGTGCTGGCAACGCTCGCCCAGCGGGCGATCGAGCAAGGGATCGCCGTCTCGATCGTGACCGGCGACCGCGACGCCTTCCAGCTGATCGACGAGCAGGGGCTGGTGAGCGTGATGGCCACGGCGCGCGGGATCACCGAGACCAAGCTCTACGATCGCGCCGCCGTGATCGAGCGCTACGGCATCGCGCCGGAGCAGATCCCCGACTTCTACGGCCTCAAGGGCGACACCTCCGACAACATCCCGGGCGTCCCGGGGATCGGCGAGAAGACCGCAGCCGAGTTGCTCGTGACGTTCGGGACGCTCGAGTCGCTGCTTGAGCGCACCGAGGAGGTGAGCGGCGCCAAGCGACGCGAGAACCTGGTCACCCACCGCGAGGACGCGATCATTTCCAAGCAGCTCGCGACGATGCAGCGCGATCTGCCGCTCGAGCTCTCGCTCACCGACGTGCTCGCAGCCGAGCCTGACCTCGGGGCGCTGCGCGAAACCTTCCGTCGCTACGAGCTGCGCGACCCCCTGCGGCGCCTGGAGGAGGCGCTCGGCGGTGTGCCGGCGGGGCCTGGGAGCACACCGGCAGCCGGCGCGGCGACGTTGAAGGTGGAGGAGGTTGGGCTTGGGCGCTTGGTGCTCGGCGACGTCGGGGAGGTCGCGATCGCCGTGTGCCCGCCGGAGATCCCCGAGGGTGCGCTGTTCGGCGACGGCGGCCCGTGGCGCTTCGGCCTGGCCACGGGCGCGGGGAAGGTCCTCGCCGGCGCCTGTTCAGGTCCGGCTGAGGTGGTGGAGGCACTCGGTGAGCGCGCGGTCGTCGCCCACGACGCCAAGTCGCTCGGCGCCGTTCCGGCGGTTCTGTCGTTCGACACGATGATCGCCGCCTATCTGCTTGACCCGGCGCGGCGGGGCTATCCGCTGCGCGAGCTTTGTGAGGACCGGGGAATCGACCCGGGTGAGGGCGAGCAGGCAGCGTGGGAGGCGGCGGCGACCTCGACGCTGGCGGCCGCCCAGCGCCCGGAGCTCGAGCAGCGTGAGCTGGCCGCGCTGTTTGACGACGTCGAGCTGCCGCTGGTCGCCGTTCTGCGCGCCATGGAGCAGGCCGGCATCGCGCTCGACCTCGACTGTCTCGCGGCGATCACCGCCCGCGTGCAGGCGGAGGTAGCCGCGCTCGAGCACTCGATTCACGAGGCCGCCGGCGAAGAGTTCCTGATCGGCTCGCCCCAGCAGCTCGGATCGATCCTGTTCGAGAAGCTGGAGCTCTCGCGCAAGCGCCGCGGGAAGACCGGTTACTCGACCGACGCCCGGGTGCTCGCCGCGATCCGCGACGAGCACGAGATCGTGCCGATGATCGAGCGCTGGCGCGAGCTGTCGACGCTCGTCAAGACCTATCTCGAGCCGCTGCCGGCGCTGGTCGATGAGAACTCGCGGCTGCACACGACGTTCGTGCAAACGGTCGCCGCGACCGGGCGGCTCTCGTCAATCAACCCGAACCTGCAAAACGTCCCGATCCGCACGGCGCTCGGGCGCGAGATCCGCGGCTGCTTCGTCGCCGCTCCCGGCTGCGTGCTGCTCGCCGCCGACTATTCCCAGGTCGAATTGCGCATCCTCGCGCAGCTTGCGCAGGAGCCGGTGCTGAAGGAGATCTTCCGTCGCGGCGAGGACGTCCATACCGCGACGGCCTGCCAGGTTTTCGGCGTCGACGCCGAGCAGCTCGATGCCGGTATGCGCTCCAAGGCGAAGATGGTGAACTACGGGATCGTCTACGGGCTGACCGATTTTGGACTGGCCGATCGCCTGCAGATCCCCCGCGAGGAGGCGGCCGTGTTCATCGCGACCTACTTCGAGCGCTTCCCGGCCGTGCGCGAGTTCATCGACAAGACGATCGCGCAGGCGATCGAGGAGGGCTACGTGACGACGCTGCTCGGGCGCCGGCGCCAGATCCCCGAGCTGCGTGCGCGCAACCGCCAGCAGCACGCGCTCGGCGAGCGGCTCGCGGTCAACACCGTGATCCAGGGCACCGCGGCCGACATCATCAAGGTCGCGATGGTCCGCTGCCACCACGCCGTCGCCGCGCGGCGCTCACGACTGATCCTGCAGATCCACGACGAGCTGCTGTTCGAAGGCCCGCCGGAGGAGATGGAGGACCTGCGCGAACTGGTCGAGAGCGAGATGGTCGGCGCCTGGGCGCTCGACCCGCCGCTGGCCGTCGATCTCGGCGTCGGGCGCAACTGGCTCGAGGCGAAATGACGATCGGGCCCCGGCTATGCCTGCGCTGCAGCGGCCGTCGTGACGGTCGCCTCAGCCTCCCCGCTGCGGCTAGAAGGCACTCGATGCGATGCGCATCGCTGAGGCAGCGGCGCTGGTCGCCGGCAGCGGGCTGATCCGCCGGCCCTGGGCGAACGCCGGCGGCGCGATCGCCAGATAGTGCTGGAACGCCCAGCGGCCGATCACGGGCAGTCCCACGACGCGTACGGCCGCGCGCAGCGCGACGCTCGATGTGGTGCGCCCGACGATGTGCTGGGCGGCGAGCAGGCAGGCGTAGATCCAGGCGTGCTGGGCGCTGAAGGCGCCGTAGCGTTCGAGTGCCTGCTCGCGGGTGCAGCGCCCGGCCAGTGTGTGGCGCAGCTCGCGCCCCAGCGCGAGCGCGAAGTACAGGGCGGGCCGAATGCCCTCCGCCGTCAGTGGCAGGCAGTGCCCGGCGGAGTCGCCGACGAAGAACACGCCGTCCTGCGTGCCGGCTCTGAGCTTGTGCGGGATCCAGTTGCCCTGGAAGCGCTCGGCGGGAGCATCCAGCGCCGCGGCCAGCTCGACCGTCGCGTCCTTGACGTGGTCGCGCGGTTCGAAGGACCCGCAGCCGATTCGCAGCTCGCCCGCAGCGGGGAAGCTCCAGCTGTATCCGGCGCGGACGTAGCGCCGGTCGATCCAGATCTCCAGCTGGTCCCCAGAGCCCGCGGGATGCACCTCGAGGCCTCGCGACAGGCGCGCGTGGGGCGGCTGGATCGCGGGCGCGTTGGAGAGCACCCGGCGCCAGCCGAGCGCGTCGACGACCAGCGGCGCGCGCAGCTCGCCGCGGTCGGTGTGGACGACGTGCATGGCCCCGGTCTCGATGCCCTCGACGGTCGCGGTCTCGAACTCGCTCGACGGCGCCCCCTCACGCAGCAGGGCACACAGGGTGCGGTAGTCGAAGGTGGAGAAGGTGAAAGGGAGCGCCCAGCGGACGGTGCTCGCCGCTGTGTGCATGACCAGCTCGCCGAACGTCTGACGTACCGACTGCCCGAGACCGAGGCCCACGAGCCAGTCGGTGGGCGCTGCGCAGGCAGACGTAGAGCGCTCGCCGATCTCGTAGCGATCGACCACCAGCACCCGCGCACCGGTGTCCTCGAGTTCTCGCGCGAGCGTCAGCCCGGCGAAGCTGGCGCCACAGATCAGCACGTCGCAATCGCGCGTGAGCGGCGTGCGTTGCGCGCCGCGCTTGGTGGCGCGGGTGGGCATCAGCGCCGATCATACGCGTGTGGAGGACGGTCTGACTGCGGTGCTGCGCTACGCTGTCGCGCGGTGAGCACGGTGATGGAGAACCCCACAGCCAAGATCGTCGAAGGCTCGGATGGGCTTCTGCTCGAGATCGATGGGCAGATAGTCCCGAACTACGACGCGACGATGCGCCCATTCGAAGAGGGCGAGGTCGTCACGGGCCACGTCGTGCGCATCGACCACGACGAGGTGCTCGTCGACATCGGCTACAAGTCCGAGGGCGTCATCCCGGCCAACGAGCTGTCGATCCGCAAGGCGGTCGACCCGCACGACGAGGTGACGCTCGGCGAGGAGGTCGACGCGCTGGTCCTGACCAAGGAGGACCAGGACGGCCGCCTGATCATGTCCAAGAAGCGCGCCCGCTTCGAGAAGGCGTGGCGGCGGATCGAGGCGGCCGCGGAGTCCGGCGAGCCGGTCGAGGGGACCGTGATCGAGGTCGTCAAGGGTGGGCTGATCATCGACCTCGGCGTGCGCGGCTTCCTGCCCGCATCGCTCGTCGATATCCGCCGCGTGCCCAATCTCGACGAGTACATGGGGACACAGATCGAGTGCAAGGTGATCGAGCTCAACCGCTCCCGCAACAACGTCGTGCTGTCGCGGCGCGCGGTGCTCGAGGAGGAGCGCAAGGAGGTCCGCCAGCAGATCCTCGATCGTCTCGCGCCGGGGCTCGTGGTCGAGGGCCAGATCTCGAACATCGTCGACTTCGGCGCGTTCGTGGACCTCGACGGGATCGACGGGCTGATCCACATTTCCGAGCTTTCGTGGTCGCATGTGAACCATCCGAGCGAGGTCCTCGAGATCGGCGACACCGTCCAGGTCAAGGTGCTCGACATCGACCGCGACCGCCAGCGCATCTCGCTTGGGCTGAAGCAGACCCAGGAAGATCCGTGGCAGCGAATCGTCAACACCTACAACATCGGCGACGAGTTGGCCGGCACGGTTACGAAGGTCGTCACGTTCGGGGCCTTCGTCGAGATCCTCGACGGCGTCGAGGGTCTCGTGCACATCTCCGAGCTTGCAGCCCACCACGTCGAGAACCCGCGTGAGATCGTCCAGCCGGGTGACGAACTGCGGGTGAAAATCCTCGAGATCGACTCCGAGCGCCGGCGCCTGTCGCTCTCGGCCAAGCGTGTCGAGGGCCAGGTGCTGCCGGTTCGCCGCATCGAGCCCGAAGGCGACGGTGAGGAGATCGGCGCGCCCGATGTTCAGCAGGATGCCGAGGCGGCCGCCGGCGGCGAGATCACAGCGGAACCGGCCGGTGGCGTCGAAGTTGCGCAGCCCGAGGCGGTCGCCGAGGTCGTCGATGCTCCCGCTGAGATCGCCGTAGAGGCTCCCGAGGCCGCTGTCGATGCTCCCGCCGAGGTCGCCGACGAGGTCGCCGACGATGCTCCCGAGGCCGCTGTCGAAGCTCCCGCCGAGCCCGCCGTCGAAGCTCCCGCCGAGGCCGGGGTCGATGCTCCTGCCGAGGTCGCCGCGGAGGTCGAAGCGGAAGCCGAGCCCGCCGAGGCGGCGGCGCCGGGCGAGCCGCAGCTGGACGCCGTGCCCGACGCCGCCGAGTAGCGGAGCGCCCGGTTTCGGATGGGTGTGCCGTTCGTCGGACTGACCGGCGGTCTCGGCGCGGGGAAGTCGACCGCCCTCGCGCTGCTCGAGACGCTGGGCGCCGCGGTGCTCTCCGCTGACGCCGTGGTCCACGAGCTCTACCGCGAAGACACGGTGGCGGCGGCCGTCGCGGCCCGTTTCGGTGACGAGGTCTTTGCGGGCGAGGAGGTCGACCGCCGGGCACTTGCCGCGCGCGTGTTTGCGCACGACGATGACCGCCGCTGGCTCGAGCAGCTGCTGTGGCC
>JBEKSK010000133.1:0-7380 GCA_049517155.1 Solirubrobacteraceae bacterium | reverse complement strand
AGACGGTGCGCCGCGAGCCTGGAGAGATCGACCCGGACGATTACCTCTTCGAGCGCTACCACGCGCCGGGCCGGCGGCGCCGGGTGCTGGACGGCTACTACGCGATCAAGCCCCTGGTGCCGCACCGGCTTCGCATGGCGGCTCGTCGTGTGCACGCCCGGTACGTCCATCCCTCCTTCCCGCACTGGCCGATCGAGCCGCTGCTCGTCGACCACCAGCGCGCCGTCTGGCAGCGCGCTCTGTCGGAGCGCCCGGCGTCAAGGCTGCCGCTGGTCGGCTTCTGGCCCGACGGGCGTCGCTTCGCCGTCATCGTGACCCACGACGTGGAGTCCGCTCGCGGGATCGCGAACATGCGGGCGCTGCTCGAGGTCGAGCGCGAGCATGGCGTCTCGTCCTCCTGGAACTTCGTCGCCGAGTGGTACCCGATACCGGCCGAAACGTTCGAGCTCGTGCGCAACAGCGGTGGCGAGATCGGTCTGCACGGCATCAGACACGACGGCCTGCTGTTCAGCGATCGCAGGAGCTTCAGTGAAGCCCTGCCTGCGATCCAGCGTTACATGCGCGAGTGGGAGGCGGTCGGTTTCCGATCGCCGGCGACGCATCGCAACGCCGAGTGGATGCGCGAGCTTGGCTGCCTCTACGACTCTTCCTTCCCTGATACGGATCCCTACGAACCCCAGCCCGGTGGCTGCTGCTCGATCTTCCCCTATTTCCTCGGAGACGTCGTCGAGTTGCCGGTCACGATGGTGCAGGACCACACGCTGTGGGAGGTCCTGCGCCAGCCGAACATCGATCTGTGGCGACAGAAGGGAGACTGGGTGATGGCAAACCAGGGACTCGTCAACGTGATCGTGCACCCGGACTACGTGCGCTCGGCGAAGCGCCTCCAGCTCTACTCGGAGCTGCTCGGCTACCTGCGCCAACGCGTCGATGAGCGCCACGGCTGGCACGCGCTGCCGCGCGAGGTCGCAGGCTGGTGGAAGGCGCGGGCGCAGATGCGCGTCGTCGAAGACGGTGCGGTGGCTCACATCGCGTGCGACGGACCGGCTGGCGGATGGTCTGACCGGGCGACCGTCGCTTGGGCTTGCGAGCAGGACGGCAGCGTGAGCATCGATGTCTGAAGCGGCGCGCCCGCGGCTCGTCTTCGCAACCTGTCGCCCCCCCTACCCGCCCGATAACGGCTCACGGATTCGCGCCCACCGCCTCCTCACCGGGCTCGTGCAGTCATTCGACACGCTCGTCGTGACATTCGAATTCGAGCCGGGCGATCCGGATGGCCACTACACGCGCGAGCAGCTACAGACGCTGATTCCCGGCGCCGCGGTCGTGACGGTCCCGGAAGCGCGTCGCGCCAAGCGCATGGGTCAGCTGGTGAGCCTGCCGCGCCGAGAGTCCTGGTCGCTTGGCAGGTACCGAACCGCCGCCTACACAGCGGCGCTCAATCATGCCGTCACCTCGCACCGCCCCGCCATCGTGCACTTCGATGACGCCGGCGTCGCGCTGGTGCGACCGTTTCCAGGCACCCTGAACGTCTACAGCGCGCACAACATCGAACAGACGATCCTACGGCTCGGTGCCCGCGCCGGGAGTCCACCGAGGCGCCTGTTCAACGCCGTCGAGGCAGGCAAGGTCAGCCGTGAGGAGCGGCGCATCTGGAGCAGCATGGACATCTGCCTCGCCGTTTCGCCGCTCGACGCCGCCGTGATGAAGGCGGGCGGTGCCCGCCGGGTCGAGCTGTGTCCCAACGGAGCCGAAAGTGTCGAGCCGCTCGGCCTGCGGCCGCGGCGCAACGGCGAGCCGCTGCGCCTGCTGTTCGTCGGCTCCGGAAACTACGCGCCCTATGAGCGTGGTCTCGCGTGGATCGTGCGCCAGGTCCTGCCGCGTGTTCGCTCGGAGGTAGCGGTCGAACTCGACATCGTCGGCACCCCGCCAGCGCATCTCCTCGCGGCCGACGGCGTCCGCTACGTCGGCCGTGTGCCCGCCGTCCAGCCTTATTACGAACGCGCGCATGTCGTCGTGGTGCCCGTGTTCGAGGGCTCGGGCACGCGACTGAAGGTAATTGAGGCCGCCGCGTTTGGGCGGCCGGTGGTGTCAACGAGCCTCGGAGCAGAGGGCTTGCCGCTCGAGGCCGGTGTGCACTTCATGCAAGCCGACGGCGCCGAGGAGTTTGCCGCTGCGGTGCTCAAGCTCGAGCGCTGCTGGCGCGAGCCGATCGACGTGAGCCTCGAGCGCATGGTGGCGCAGGCGCGCGACGCCGTCCGGCCGCTCGCGTGGACGCGGATCGTCGAGCGCCTTTCGGCGCTCTACCGCTCCGCGCTCGCGGGTGCGCCGCCGTTTGAGGACCTTGGACCCGGGAGCGCACTGGCGACCGCGGTCATGGTGCGCCCCCAGGACGGGACGGCCTGAGGTGCGCAATCTGCTGATCGTCAACGCCGACGACTGGGGCATCGATGAGCCGACAACCGAAGCGGCCCTGCTGTGCTTCGACGCCGGCGCGGTGACATCAGTCAGCGCGATGGTGTTCATGGCCGGGTCGCAGGCCGGAAGCCGGCTCGCCCTGGCCCGAGGCGTTCCGGCCGGGCTTCACATCAATCTGACCGAGCCGTTCAACGCGGCCGCCGACGGCGCAGCACGCGCCCGCCAGGCAAGGATCGCCGAGTACTTCGCGGGCCCGGCCCGGCGCCGCTGGGGCCCCAACTCGAGGCTGTTCGCGGAGATAGAGCGCGCTATCGGTGAGCAGTTCGAGGAGTTCCACCGGCTCTACGGTCGTGAGCCGACGCATGTCGATGGGCACGAACACATCCATCAATCGCTCGGCGTCCTGGCGGCTCGCACGATCCCCTCCGGCACGAGGATGCGGCCGAGCTTCACCTACCAGCCGGGTGAGAAGTCCTGGCCGAACCGTTCGGTCCGGGCGCTCCTCAATCACGCCTTGCGGACGCGCTTCACTGCACCGCGTTACTTCTTCTCGATTCGCGACATGCACCCCACGCTGGGCGGTACGGGCCTGGAGGAAAAGCTCGCGCTCGCCGGCGGGTCGTCGGTCGAGGTCATGACCCATCCGGGGTGGGAGGACGAACGCGCGATCCTGCTTGATCCGGAGTGGGTCGACCTCCTCAGCTCGCGTCGCGTCGGTTGCTACAGCGACCTTGAGGCGCCTGGGCGCGGCTTGGCGCGTCTGCGCCGGGCGGCGGCCAGTGGCTTGGGCGAGCGCCGGCCCTAGCGGACGCGCCGCGAAGCTCGGGCGCTGGCGCTCACGCCGTATGCGCCCGGAGCACCGCGAGTGGCGTGCGCAGCATGATCCACAGGTCGAACCAGAACCCATGGTGGCGGGCGTACTCGACGTCCAGGTCGAGCATCTCGTTGAACCCGAGCCGAGCGCGGCCCGAGACCTGCCACAGACCGGTGATCCCGGGACGCACGCCGAAGCGCTCGAAGTGCTCGGGCCTGTACAGCTCGAGTTCGTAGCGGACCGCCGGACGCGGCCCGACGATCGACATCTGCGCCGCGATCACATTTAGGAGCTGAGGCCCTTCGTCGATGCTGGTCTTGCGAATGATCGCCCCGGCCCGGGTCACGCGCGAATCGCCAGTCAGCTTGCGGAGTCCGCTGACCGGCTCGGCGGGGCCGGCTGCGAGTGCAGTGACGTACAGGTGATGGGCCTCGTGGGTGGCGTGTTGCGACATCGAGCGAAACTTCAGCATCGTGAACTCCCGACCGTCGCGGCCGATCCGCCGTTGGCGGAACAAAACCGGCCCGGGCGAGTCGAGGCGTATCGCGAGCGCCACGACGACGAACAATGGGGAGAGGCAGACGAGCACCAGCGTGGCGACCAGCAGGTCGGTGGCGCGTTTGAGCACCGCAGCAAACCGGTTCCGTCGGCCATGGCCGACGAGCGTGTAGTGCCCCGCCGGCGCGCCGCCGCGCACGCGGGGCTCGCGTTGCGCTTCCGGCGGGTGCGATCGGCCGTTCTGACGTGCCGGCGTTCGCGGCGGGTCAGCTGCGTCCGGGTCTTTGCGGAGCGGAGCCATTGCACAGACTCTAGACACTGCACTGCCCTCCGGGGACGGCGGGCGGCGCGGCGATACAGGCAACCGAGCACGGGCGTGCCGTGAAAACGCTGCGAGAACGTGAAGACTCGCATACACTGATCCGGCCTCCCTGCGTGGATCGACATTTCCCGAACGGAAGGACCTCGACGGTGAGTACTGGCGAGATCACGGAAGATCACTCAACCGGCCATGACTCGGGCCTCCTGATGTCTGAGCAGCTCGCTGCAGGTCTGCGGGTGCTGCGCCGGCGCTGGCTTGTGATCGCGATCGTGCCCGTGCTCGCCGTCGTCGCGAGTCTCGGCGTGACCGCCACCTCCGCCAAGCGCTACACCGCGACCGCGAAGCTCGACCTCTTCCCGATCAACGCGGTCACCAGCCTGCTCGCCCCGGGGTCGCAGGTCACTCCCCCCGACCCGGAGCGGGACGAGAACACGGAGGTCTCTCAGATCACCGAGACGCCCGTGGCGGCCATGGTTCGTACGAGCCTGCGCCTGGGCGAACCGAGTCAGTCGCTGCTGCAGCAGACCTCGGCAACACTCGAGGGCACGACGAACATCGTCGACGTCTCGGTGAACGATCCCAGCCCCACCCGCGCCGCCCGGCTCGCCACGGCCTTTGCGACGCAATACGTCATTTACAGCACCGCGCAGGAGCGCCTCCCACTGGAGCAGGCGGTGAGCACCGACCAGCGTGACCTGGCCAAGTTGACGCCGGCCCAGCAGATCTCGGCGACCGGTCTGCAGTACATGAAGAACGAGCTTGCGCTGAAGGCAGCCCTCGCGACTTTGACGCCGGACGCTCAGGTGACCGAGAACGCGACCGCGCCATCGTCGCCGTCCTCGCCGCGACCGCTGCTGGACGCGGCGATCGCGCTCGTCGTTGGCCTTCTGATCGCGATCGTCGCAGCGATCGTCCTTGAGTTGTTCGATCGCAGCCTGCGAGACGAAGAGGACGCGGCGGCAGCGGCGCGACTACCGGTCCTGGGCGTGATCCCGCGCCCTCATGTTCGCACGGTTCACAGTCGCCGAGGTCATCTGCATGGGCCACCTCGGCCGTCCCGGCACGACATCGGCTGGCCAGCTGGGCTGGCCGGGCGCTTCGCCGACAAGACTCTCACTACCGACGGCTTGCCAGCGCGAGCCACAGCATTCTCGTCGCCCGATTGGGAGCGCGATGAGAGCTACAGCTCGCTCGCGATCAGCCTGCTGGCGCTGGGGCTTGGCCACGAGGAGAACGTCTTGATGATCACCTCGGCCGGTCCGCAGGACGGCAAGACCAGCGTGACCCTCGGACTTGCCGCCGCACTGGCAGAGCTCGGCCACAGGGTGATCGCAGTCGAATGCGATCTGCGTCGCCCACGCTTTGCGGAGTACCTCGGGCTGGCGCCCAGCGAGGAGGGCCTCAGCTCGCTTCTCGCGGGCACCATCGAGGTGCCCGCCGGTCTCGTGGACATCGGCGCCGACAGTCCTATCGCGGCGCGACTCGCAACGCACCCTCGAGCCACCAAGGACGACGCGACGACAGAAGCCCGCGCCCGCTCACACTTCACCATCCTGCCGTGCGGTCCGGTCCCGACCAAACCCCTGGTGCTGCTGGCCGGCGCGACACTGCCACCGCTGCTGCGCCAGCTGGGGGCGATGGCCGACATCGTGCTGATCGATACGCCTCCGTTCGGCGTCATCAAGGATGCCGTCGTGCTGACGGCGATGGTCGACCGGATCGCACTTGTCGCGCGCATCGGGCACACCCGCCGCGATGCGCTGACGCAATGTCGCGCGGCGGTCGTCGAAATCAACACCCCGCTGGCCGGGATCGTGGTCGTCGGCGGAGCGCGGGGGGGAGCTCTCGGCTACTACGGTCGCGCGGCCGGCGAGTCCGTCGGGGCCCGAGCGAGCGCGCCGACCGCTGTGGGGATGCCCGAGCCGCCACACCAGCCCGAGCCTCCGTACCAGCCCGAGCCTCCGTACCAGCCCGAGCCTCCGTACCAGCCCGAGCCGCGGGACAGGCTGGAGCCCCAGAGCGAACCGCAGCCCGCGGCCAAACCGCAGCGCGCGGCCAAACCGGAGCCCGCGGTCAAAGCGCAGCTCACGGCTGACGGCAAACGCAGGCGCCCGCGGCGGCGAAGCAGCGACACCACTGGTGGTTGACGCACCCCCGCCGCGATCCTGACGATGCGTCAAGTCATCCGATCGTCCGAAGGCAGCGCCGTCCCGATCGTCGCCATCATTGCGGGCGCCGTCGTCGGCGTCGTCAGCCCAATTGCCGTTGCCGCAGTCGCCCGCAGAAGCAGGCGAGAACTCGACGCGAGTGCCGATCGTCAGCGCGCGGCACTCGATGCCGAGCGGGAGCGACTCGAGACGACGCTGCAGGCCAAAGGTCTACGCCAGCGGCGCGAGACCGAGCGTAGGCTGCTCGACAGCGGCACCGTCGTGATCGCCGACTTCCGCGCAGCGGTCGCCGAGCTTAAGCTGGATCCTCGCGGAAGGCCGATCCCCACCGACCGCTGGCGGGCAGTCGTGCACGAGGTCGCTGTGTTCCGCGGCCGGCTGATGCTCTGGTTCGATGAGGCTGCGGACATAGTCCAGGCCTTCGATGGCGTGATGGCGTTCACGACGTGGGGAGCGACCTGGGTCCCCGAACTTCGCGCGGGCGAACAGAAGGTCAAGCTAACACGTGTTCTGCGAGGTGGCAGCGAGGACATACCAACTGCCTTGGCCAATCGCACACTCGAGGATGTCGACGTGGCCCACCTCCGCTATGTCGCAGCCGCTCGTGGCCACCTTCAAGGCTGACGGGCGAGAGCTCAGAAGCCGGGCTGGGCCCAGGTGCGGGCCGCCAGCAGGGCCTGTACCGCGGCGATGTAGTTCAACTGTCCCGCGTTGAGCCACGGATATGGCTCAAACCAGCCGCCCAGGCTCGCCCACGCGTTGCCCGCGGTATAGGTCGAGTCTCCCCATGCGCTTCGCAGCCCGTCCGGATCATCGAAGTAGAAGCGCAGAGTGGCAGCCTGGTAGTCGACGTTGAAGGCCGTTGACTCCCAACGCAGAGGCTCCGTGCCGGCTCCGACCGAACCATTGGGATTCCACTTGATCTGCGTTATTCCCATCGACTGATACACCTCGTCGGTGCCCGCGACCCTGGCCTGCGGCGGGTATTCGCTGTAAACCGCCGGCGTGACGGTCGCGAGATCACCGAGTTGGGACATGTTCCAGTGGGACTCCGCCACGTACTCGGCGCGCAGCCAGTCCGCCGGAATTCCCCACTTCCACGCAGCCCACTGGATGATCTCGTCGGTGGTCCCCGTGTAGTGGCCGGTGACGTATCGATC
>JBEKSK010000132.1:0-7387 GCA_049517155.1 Solirubrobacteraceae bacterium | reverse complement strand
CCCGATCGTCGCGCACAGCGGGAGATACCAGGCCGGCCAGCGGCGGAGGCGAACCCTGGCGAGGAAGGCCAGCGTGACGTAGGTCACGACGGGCACCGCGAGCACCGCGGCGATCGTGATCGCGAGATAGCCGTGCTTGCCGCTCGCGGTTTCCGCTGCACCCTCGGCCATCACGATCGCAAAGGTCGCCAGCAGCACGTAGACGCCAAACAGGTCCCGCGCGCGCGACACGACCACCGGCAGCGCGCAGCCGAGCGCGATCGCCACGGCCGGGGTGAACGCCTCGAGGTAGCGCGGCTGGGTGTGCGCGGAGAAGCTGAAGAGGACATAACCAGTCAGCAGCCAGAGCGCGAGCGCCAGCGTCGCCGCCCAGCCGATCAGTTGCTCCGCATCGGCCGCGGGCGGCGGCCGCAGGCGGCGCCTGAGCATCGGCGCGAGCGCAACGAGGCCGAAGACGAGCGCCGCGAAGAGCAGCGTGCCGAGCCGCGTGCCGTAGCCGACGAGGCTGTACTGGAAGAGGCGCAGCGGCCCGGGCTTCGAAGCGATCCCGTGAACGGTGCTCGCTGTGGCGGCCGTGGAGGGGGCGGCGGCTGCGTGCGCGAGCGGCGCGGCGGCCGTCTTGGTCGAGAAGCTCTTTGGCGCCGCGGGCTTGACGATCCGGTCCCACCCGTCGAACACGAACACCGAGTTCCAGACGCTGCCGTTGGTCGATCCGATCGCGTAGGGCTGATCGTGCGCCGGGCTCAACGAGACGAACGCCATCCAACACAGCGCGACCGCCACGAACAGCGCCCCGGCGCCCGCAAGGCGACGCAGGCGCACGCCGATGCCCTCGCCGCGCCAGCACAGCCAGACGAACGCCGCGAATGCCGGCACCGGCACGAGCGCCTCGAACAGCTTGACGTTGAACGCGAGCCCGAGCACGACCGCCGCCCAGAGCAGCGGCCGCATGTCGCGCCGCTGGACACTGCGCACCAGCAGCCACGCCACCACAAGCAGCAGCGCCATCATGAACGAGTCCATCGTGTCGCTGCGCGCGGTGATCACCGAGTTCGGCAGCAGCGTGAGCGTCAGCGCCGCACACAGCGCGCTGAGCGGCCCGGCGAGACGGCGCACGAGGTCGTAGAGCAAGGGGATGGCGGCCGTGCCGGCGAGCGCCTCCGGGAGCTTGAGCACCGTCGAGTTGAACCCGAACAGCTTGACGGCGAGGACCTGCAGCCAGAGGTCGATCGGAGGCTTGTCGATCGCCGTGCGGGCCGTCGGGTCAAACGCCCCGTAGAGGAAGTTGTGCAGCGAGAGCCCCATCGAGCGCACCGCTGCGTCGTAGAAGAGGTTGTCGGGGACCGTGCTCAGCGCGATCAGCCGCAGCACGGCAGCGAGCACCGTGACAAGACCGAGCGCCAGCCACCAGCGGCGCTCCACAGGCAGTCGAGCGAGAGCGGCGCTCACGTGGCCGGCGTCGGCGGCTCGCCGCTCCCGCCCGGATGCGCGAACGACCACCAGCGATTGATCGGAAACGTCACCGCGAGCACCGGTACGACGAGGATCGCCTGCGCCGGGATCTTCGCGATGCCGAGATGATGCACGAACAGGTACAGGAGCGCGAGGTTCACTGCGATGGCGCCGCCGGTGACCAGGGCGAAGCGGCTCCCGGCCGTCGTGTGCGCGATGTGGCCGGCGCGGAACGTCCAGTGGCGGTTGAGGATGTAGCTGTTCAGCGCACCGGCGAGATAGCCGATCACGAGCGAGACCAGGTAGTCGATCCCGATCGTGACGCCGACGCTGTAGACCACGAATTGCACGATCGTGTTCGACGCCCCGACGAGACCGTATTTCACGAACTGCCTGACCGCTGGCAGCTGAAGCCAGCCGGTCGGTTCCAGCATGCGCATGGGCCACAGGATGACCGAACCGCCGCCGTCGCGGGTCCTCAGGCCTTGATCCGTGCATGAACGCCCCGTGTTAGGCTCGCAGCGACCGGGGCGCAGCCTCCCACAGGTGGGTCAGCACACCGGTCTAACCTGAGCATCTGCGGACAGCCGTGCGCAACTGCACCGAGGAACGACCCGAGCTGATGGCGATCGACACCAAGCGCACCCTGGGAAAGGTCTCGGTCTGCGCCCCGGTCTATAACGAAGAGGCCCTCGTCGAGGCCTTCTACGAGCGCGCGACCGCGGCGCTCAAGGATTACGACTACGAGCTGATAATCGTCAACGACGGCTCCAGCGACAGCACGCCGGAGAAGCTCGACGCGCTGGCAGCGGCCGACCCCCGGCTGCGCGTGGTGCACCTGTCGCGCAACTTCGGCCACCAGGCGGCCCTGACAGCCGGTCTCGAGCATGCTCGCGGGGACGCCGTGGCGATGCTCGACGCCGACCTCCAGGATCCCCCCGAGCTGATCCGCGAAATGCTCGTGGAGTGGCAGAACGGGGCGGACGTCGTCTACATGGTGCGCGCCGAGCGCCAGGGTGAAACCGCCTTCAAGCTCGCGACCGCGCGCTGGTTCTACGCGCTGTTTCGCAAGCTCGCGCAGGTCCAGCTCGAGCCCAACGCCGGCGACTTCCGCCTGCTCGACCGCCGCGCGCTGGACGCGCTGCTCTCGATGGGAGAGCGCAACCGTTTCCTGCGCGGGATGACGGTCTGGGTCGGCTTCACGCAAACCGCAATCCACTACACGCGCGACGCGCGCCACGCCGGCGAGACCAAGTACCCCGTCCGCAAGATGCTGCGCTTCTCGCTCGACGCGATCGCGTCCTTCTCGCACGTGCCGCTGCAGCTCGCGACCTACCTCGGCTTCCTCTTCGCCGGCGTCGCGTTCATCGCGATTCCTGTCGTGATCATCCTCAAATTCACGGGCGGCTATCTGCCCGGCTTCGGCGCCGTGACGATCCTGATCCTGCTGATCGGCGGGCTTCAGTTGATCGCGCTCGGCATGATCGGCGAGTACGTCGGGCGGATCTACGACGAGTCCAAGCGCCGCCCGCTCTATATCGTGAGAGACCAGCGCAACGAACCCGTGGCGCTCGGAGAGCTGATGCGCGACGAGCAGCTCTCCGACTCAACCTCACGCGGCTGACTGCCGAGATAGGCCCACCTTGGAAAATCGCCATCAGCGCCTGCTGCTCGAAACGGACCGCCATCGCATCCGCGGGGAGGTCACACTCGCGCGCGAGGGCTATCGCAGCCGGATCTCCGACATGCTCAACGCTTCCGAGCGCGACTTCATCGCGCTGACCAACGTCACGATCGATCAGCTCGACGGCGGCCCGCCACTGACCGCCGAGTTCGTCGCCGTGGCGCGCGCGAAGATCGTCTTCGCGATGCCGCTCAGCGACTGAGCGCCGGCTGCGCCAGCGCGGGCTCCCGCCGCCGGCAGGGCTGCCCGGCACTCGAGCGTCTGGGCCCGCCGCGCAGCCACGAGGCGCCGGCGCCCGCGGTGCCCCGGGCCGGCCGGTGCCCCGGGCGGCGTCAGCGCGGCAGGCTGGTGCTCTGCGGCCGCAGACCGTCGATCATCAGCGCGAGATAGCGCCTCCACAGCTGGGGCTGGAGCGCGTGGGCCGGGGCGCAGGTATTGGTCGCCGCCATCATCAGCATCGCGATGTCGGTGCCGGTGACCTCGGGGCGCACCTCGCCGCATCGCTGAGCGCCGGCCACGAGCTCGTCCAACGCGAGTTGCAGCTCAAGCTTGGCGGCGCCGAGCTGCGCGTCGGCCGGCCCCGGGCCGCTCGCCGCCGCGAAGAACGAGCGGTCGGCCGCGAGCAGCTCGGCGCCGCGCGACATCAGCTCGGCGACCGCGCCGAGCCCGGGCGCGCGCGTGGCCATGACCTCCGCCACAGCCGCCCGCAGCTGGAGCAAGCGAACGACCGCCACGGCGTTGACGAGGTCGCGCTTGGTCGCGAAGTGCCGGAAGAGCGTCCCCTTGGCCACCCCGGCGCGGCGTGCGACCTCGTCTGCGGATACCTCGATGCCGCCTTGCGCGAAAGCCTGCGCCGCAGCCGCCAGCAGGGCCTCGCGGTTGCGCTGCGAGTCGGCGCGACGCTCGCCGGAGGGCAGCTCGAGGACGCTCATGCGCCGGCGCCCGTGGCCGCAAGCTCGCCGTCCAGCACGACGTGCTCGAGGTGGCGCGGCCGCAGGAACGAGACGATCACGACGATCGCCGTCAGCATGAAGCCGGCGGCGACGAGAAAGGCGATCCGATAGCCCGAGACCGTCGCGCCGGCGACCGCGTGCTTGCTGGCGTGGTGACCGAGCGCGGAGATCAGGCTGGCGGTGCGACTCGCCGCCAAGGTCGCAAGGATCGCCAGGCCCAGCGCGCCGCCCACCTGCTGGGCCGTGTTGAAAAGCCCTGACGCCAGTCCGGCGTCGTCGCCGTGCACGCTCGAGACGCCGATCAGCGTGGCCGGCACGAACGAGAGACCGAGGCCGACCGCGAGCAGCACGAACGCCGGCAGCAGCGTGCCCGGATATGTCCCGTGCACGCTCACGCGCACCATCAGCGCCAGGCCGCCGGCGGCTATCGCCATGCCCGCGACGGCGACCGCGCGCACTCCGAAGCGCGGGACGATCCGCTGGCTGATGCCGGCTGCGGCGCCAATCAGGACAGCCACGGGCAGGAACGCGAACCCGGTGGCGATCGGCGAGAAGTGGAGGATCTCCTGAAGGTAGAGGGTGCCGAAGAAGAAGTTCGCGAACAATCCGGCGCCGAGGAAGAACATCGCCCCGTCGCCGACCGCGAGCGCACGCGTACGGAAGATCGAAAGGCGGATGAGCGGTGCGCGCACGCGTGCCTCGATGCCCACGAACGCCGCGATCAGAGCCAGCGACGCGAGACCCAGGATGATCGTACGCGGCGCGCCCCAGCCGTAGGTCTGCGTTTCCACGATCGTGTAGATCAGCAGCGCCAGCCCGCCGGTGATGGCGGACGCGCCGAGGATGTCGGCGCCGCGCTCCTGCGTCTCGCTGCGCCCGCCCGGCACGAAGCGCACGGCCAGCGCCACGGCCGCCACGCCGATCGGGACGTTGACGAAGAAGATCCAGGGCCATGACAGGGCCTGGGTGAGCACGCCGCCCATCAGCAGCCCGACGGCGGCGCCGCCGGCCGATAGCGCCGCCCACAGGCTCAGCGCCTTGCGCTGGTCGTCACCGTCGGGGAAGGTGGTGTTGACGATCGCCAGGGTCGCCGGGGAGACCAGCGCCGCGCCGATCCCCTGCAGCGCGCGGGCTCCGACCAGCATGCCCGAGGAGCCGGAGAGACCGTCGATCAGAGAGGCAACGGTAAACAGGCTGACGCCGACGAAGAACAGCCGGCGGCGGCCGAAGAGGTCAGAGAGGCGGCCACCGAGCAGCAGGAAACCTCCGAATGTGAGCGTGTAGGCGTTGACCACCCACTGCAGGTTGGCGTTGCTGATTCGCAGGCCGTGCTGGATCGACGGCAGCGCGACATTCACGACCGTCGCGTCGAGCACAACCATCAGCTGTGCCAGGCACACGATCGCTACGCTCAGCCAGGGGTTGTGCGGTTGACGGCGCGATTCGCTCACAGCCGGCTCCTGTGCGGTGGGCTTGGCAGAAGGTGACCGGTTGGTCAGGTTAGGAGCCTAGCAGGCGCTCCGGACCGCGCCGGCCCGGGCGAGCAGGCAGTCCCTGCGGCGGGCGGGCGCCGGCCGCGCTGCTCCCGCAGGGGTGGACACGGTCCAGGAAGCTCACCCGAGAGGGGGCGGAAACTCACCTGCTCGACGGTGAGGTGCGCGCCTACGATCAGCCAGCGGCGTAAGCGGTGATTGGAGATCCCCTCTCATGCACTGCCGTGACCCGCAGAGGCCGATCCGGTCGCCGCGCGCCGCCCACAGCAGTCGGTTGGCAAGGAGCCAGATGACACGCCAGACCCCCCCAGCAGCGCCACGCAAGCGCCACCGCTCGCCGGCACGCTGGGCGGCCCCGCTGGTGAGCGTGCTCTTCCTCGCCGTCAGCTCGAGCGCCTCGGCGGCGCCGAACCCCGTCACGAACATCGCCGTTGGCTCCCTACCGGGCGCCTGCTCGAGCGCGCCGCGCGGTCCGATCTGCCTGCACGCGATGGTCCGCGCCCTGAACCGGGCGCACACCGTGCTCGGCATCGGCCCGTATCTGCTGCCGAGGGACTTCTACTCGCTGACCGGCTCCGAGCAGCTGCTCATCCTTTGCAACCTCGACCGCATCGCCTACGGGCTGCCGCCGGTCGCCGGGCTGAGCCCGGTGCTCGACGCGGTCGCAGCAAACGGGGTCTCAAGCGACGCCGACCCCGACCCGAGTGCCCTGCTCGGCAGCTTCTCCTCCTTTGGCTGGTCGTCGAACTGGGCCGGCGGTTACGGAAATGCGCTGGAGGCTTATTACGCCTGGATGTACTACGACGGCTGGGGCGGCCGGCGAACCTCAAACCTCGACTGCACGAGCCCGACGGCCAGCGGCTGCTGGGGTCACCGCGAGGACGTCCTCGCCTTCCCCAACCAGGGCCTGCTCTCGATGGGCGCCTCGGTCAGCACGGACGCCGCCGGCGAGATCGGCTACGCGATCACCCTGGTCTGGACGGCGCAGACGAATTGGACGAGCTTCAGCTACAGCTGGGCCAGCGCCCAGGCCAACGGCGCGGGCTCAATCAGCGAACGCACGGCGGCTCCCCGGAACTGACCGCACCGGCCGCGCCGCCGGGCGCCGCCGTCGCAGTACCGCGGACTCACCAGCGCCCGTGCACGTGCGGGCGGATCAGCTCGTCGTAGACCTCCGCCACCGCGGCGAGCTGCTCCCCGGAGAGGCTCGCAAGCCCGGCGCTCGCGGCGTTCGCGCGTGCCTGCTCGGGACTGCGGGCGCCGGGGATGACAACCGAGACGCCAGGCTGGTCGATGATCCAGCGCAGCGCGAACTGCGCCATCGCCCAGCCGGCCGGCACGACAACGGCCAGACGCGCAACCGCCTGCAGGCCCACGTCGAAGGGGACACCCGAAAAGGTCTCGCCCACGTCAAAGGCCTCGCCGTGGCGGTTGTAGCTGCGGTGATCGTCGGCGGCGAAGGTCGTGTGCGCGTCGTAGCGCCCCGATAGCAGGCCCGAGGCCAGCGGAACTCTGGCGATGATCGCGACGCCCGCCGCCCGCGCGGCCGGAAGAACCTGCTCGAGCGGCTTGAGGCGCAAGCAGTTGAGGATGATCTGGACACTCGCGACGTTCGGCCGCGCGATTGCCGCGAGGGCTTCCTCACAGGTCTCGACCGACACGCCGTAGTGGCGGATCCGCCCGTCCGCGACCATCTCGTCGAGCGCGTCGAACACCGCATCGTCGTCATAGACCGCCGGCGGCGGGCAATGCAGCTGGACCAGATCGATCGTGTCGACGCCGAGGTTTCGCCGCGAGCGATCGTT
>JBEKSK010000131.1:0-7451 GCA_049517155.1 Solirubrobacteraceae bacterium | reverse complement strand
CCTCGCCGCCGGCGGGGAAGCTGCGCATCCGCGCCAGCACGTACTGGAGCGTCAGCTGGAAGTCGTCCTGCATCAATCCGGGCAGCATCGTGCCTCTCCTCTCGCGTCCCGTCGGGGCCGGGCGACAGCATCGCAAAGCCGGGACGGTCGTGCTCGTGGTGGACGCCGCGCGCCGCGATCGCGCGTCCGCGCGCGCAGCGTGCGGACGCGGTCTGACAACCTTCCGCGGCGATGGCTGAGCGCCGCCCGCGGGATGCATGGATCTGGGGACTGGCAGCGCTGAGCGCCGCCGGCGCCGCGCTGCGGTTCGCGACGCTTGGCGTTCAGAGCTTCTGGCTCGATGAGGCGGTCACGCATCAGCTGGTGACCCGGACCCTGGGCTCGATGCTCGCGAGAATCCCCAAGTCGGAGTCGACGCCGCCGCTCTACTACGTGCTGGCGTGGATCTGGGTGCGGATCTTCGGCGCCGGCGAGGCTGGACTGCGGTCGCTGTCGGCGGTGTTCGGGACCGCCACGATCGTGCTCCTCGCGCTGATCGCCCGCCGTCTGGGCGGCGATCGCGCCGGGCTTGCCGCCGCGGCGCTCGCCGCCGCCAATCCGCTGCTCATCTGGTACAGCCAGGAGGCTCGCGCCTACGCGCTGCTGGTCGCCCTCTGCGCGCTTTCGCTGTGGTGCCTGCTGCGCGAGGATTGGCGGGGATGGGCGGTTGCCGCGGCCCTGGCGCTCGCCACCCACTACTTCGCGGTCTTCATCGTCGTGCCGGAGCTCGCGTGGCTGCTGTGGCGCCACGCTCGAGCGTCGCGCGCAGCGGCGTGGTCCTCGGCCGCGGTGGTGGCCGTCGCCGCCGCTCTCTCACCGCTCGCGATCGTCCAGTCCGGCGGCAACCGCGCCGGCTTCATCAGTGCGACCGCTTTGGGCGGGCGCATCGTGGCCGTGCCCAAGCAGTTTCTGATCGGCTACGCCACCCCGCACGCCGTGGTGCTGACGATCGTCGCGCTGGTGGCGGCGGTGGCGCTCGCATCGTCGCTGCGACGCTGTGACCGGGCACTGCTCGGCCTCGCCGCGTTCGCCGTGTTCGTGCCGCTGGCGATGGCGCTGGCCGGAGCCGACTACCTCATAACCCGCAACCTGATCGCGGCGATGGTGCCGCTGGTCGTGCTCGCCGCGCTCGCCTCGGCGCGCAGCCGCTTTGGTCCGGCGGCAATCGGCGGGCTGTGTATCGTCGGCCTGATCGCATTCGCCGGCGTCGAGGGCAACGCCTTCTACCAGCGCGACGACTGGCGCGCGGTCGCGGCGGCGCTCGGTCCCGCCACGCACGGGCCACGCGTGGTCGCCGTGAATCCATCCGACGGCGTGCCGGCGCTCGAGATCTACGCACCGCTGCACGACCTTCCCACCGGCGCGGCGGTCGTGACGGCGGA
The DNA here is from genome assembly GCA_049517155.1 of Solirubrobacteraceae bacterium. Lineage (GTDB taxonomy): Bacteria > Actinomycetota > Thermoleophilia > Solirubrobacterales > Solirubrobacteraceae > Palsa-513. Next base: position 6,030 of record JBEKSK010000131.1, on the reverse strand, counting down.
GATCGACGTCGTCGATCTCCGCCACGATCCGCCGGCGATCGTGGCGCCCGCCGGCCTCGCCGGCTTCACGCTCTGCGCCCCTCCCACGCGAACGCGGGAGTTCGACCTCGTGCGCTACTGCGCGCCGGCCGCGGTGAGCGTCCCGTACGCGAGCGTGGTGGGTTTGAAGCTGGCGGTGCTGAATCCGTCGGTCCTCGGCGGCGGCTGAGCTGCGCCTGCGCCGCGACGGGAAAGCAACTCAACCGGCGAAGGGTCCGGCATCGGCGGGGACGTCCACCGCATGCTCCGCGAGCGCTTCCAACGGCACGATCTCCAGCGCGCGCTCGTGCGTCGATGCCATCACGACGTAGGCCGCGGCACCGTCGCGGTGGGCGCGCAGCCAGTTCGCGGCCGTCACGCACCAGCGGTCGCCTGGAACCAGGCCAGGAAAGCCGTGGCGCGGCGCGGGCGTTATGAGGTCGTTACCGATCCGTCTCTGGTGCTCGAGGAACTCCGCCGTCACGACGGCGCAGATCGTGTGGCTGCCGCGGTCCTGCGGCCCCGTGGTGCAGCACCCGTCGCGGTAGAAGCCGGTGAGCGGGTCGGTGCCGCAGAGCTCGAGCTCTCCGCCCAGAACGTTGCGATCGTCCACGCCCGAAGTATCGCTCAGCGGGACTCACCAGGGAGCAATGTCCCCAGGCAACTCGGTCCGGCAGGCGCTATACAAAGAGGACAAGTGCGCATCGGTACTTGTGTTCTGCGAGTCGCTCGGCCAGACGCCACCAACAAGGGAGTGAGAGATTTGCGACGCAAGACTGCGGCACTCATAGCGGGCGGCGTCATCGCCGGATGCCTGGCGTTCGCCGGCCCGGCGCTTGCGGCACAGCGCAATGTCTGTCACCTCGGCTGCCCCTACACGAGCATCCAGTCAGCGATCAACGCGGCATCTGCCGGTGACACGATCGCGATCGGGGCCGGCTCCTACTACGAGAACGTCGTCGTGAACAAGCCGGTCACGCTGCGCGGCCTCGGCCTGCTCACGGTGATCTATCCGGCCGTCTCCAACCCGGCCTGCTCGGGCGGCTCGCTCTGCGGCGGTGCGGCCAGCAACATCATCCTCGTGGATGCCGACAACGTGACGATCGAGGATCTGCGCCTCGAGGGCGCCAATCCCCACCTGGGCGGCGGCGTCTGGGTCGGCGGCGCCGACATCAACGCCACCAACGGGATCATCACCGACTACGACGACGCCAACTCGATTCAGAACGACCTGACCGTGACCGGGGTCACCGTTTCCGACATCTACCTGCGCGGTATCTACGCCGCCTCAGGCGGGACGTTCAACCTCAACCACGACATCGTCGAGAACGTCCAGGGGAATTCCGATTCGATCGCGATGTTCAACTTCGGCGGTCCGGGCGTGTTCGCCGACAACCTGGTCATCAACGCCAACGACGCGATCTCGGCCAACTGGTCCGAGGGAACCCAATTTCTCGGGAACGTCATTCTCGACTCCGGCAGCGGCATCCACACCGACAACAACGGCGGTTTCGGCGGTACCGCGGACGTGATCCGCGACAACCTCGTCGAGAACTGCACGGTCAACGGCTACGGCATCTTCACGTTCGCCCCCTATGTTTCGGCGACGGTCGACTCGAACACCGTGTCGGGCTGCTACATCGGTCTGGCCGATTTCGGCAGCAACCTGTCCGGCCAGGGGCCGACGTTCTCCGATAACCACGTCAGCGGACTCGGTGCGAAGACGACCGACCCGAACGGCACCTACGGCGCCTACCTGACGACCGACCTGCTCGGCTACAACTATGGCGACCTGACGGCCACGCTGAGCGGCAACTCGTTCTCGGGCTTCGGAACCGGCATGTTCGTCACGCAGACGACGCCGACCGACGGCGACCTGACGGGCGGACAGGCGACCGTCACCGCTTCGGGCAACTCGATCGTCGGCAACAGGACGGGCGCGAGCGGCGGCCCGGGAACCGTTGTGAACGCCAGGAACAACTGGTGGGGCTGTCGCCGGGGCCCGAACACGCCCGGCTGCGACACGGCGCTGGGCACGGTGGCGTTCACGCCGTGGCTCACCAGCGCGCCGTAGCGCGGCCGCGCCGCCCCGCTCGGGGGATGCGGACCGGCGGGAGAGCGCGGGGCTCTCCCGCCGGGGTGCGCTTTTGGGCGAGCACGCCGCCCGCGCCGGCGCGGCTGGTGAGCCGGCCGGCGGCTCTAGCCGCTCAGGTGAAAGCTGTCGAGGATCGCCGTCGCCGTTGAGTGCCCGCCTACCGGCAGCCACAGCCCGACCTCGACGTACCCGTCGACGTGCGAGCCTCGGTGCACGACGATCACGATCCCGTTCTCGGGGTAGGGATCGTCGCCCGAGTAGGCCTCGAAGGCGAGCTCCCAGCGGCCCAGCCGGGTCCGGGCGACAACGCCCGCCGGCAGTCCGCCGCTCGGCGCCGGCGCCCCGTCGCTGCTGACGCAGCCAACGCAGCCGCTGAGGACGACCTCCATCTTGCGCAGAGCGTTCGCCGGGTCAAACCAAAGATGCGTCGAGTGATCCGAGGGGTAGCTCGCATTCTCGAACCGCCAGCCACGCGGCAACTCGACGCTGTAGGCGCCGCCCGGCGGAGCGACGCGAATCAGCGCGAGCGCCGCAGCCGCCGCCGGCGCCGCCGCGAGGGCGAGAGCCAATGCGCTCCACACGGTGCCTGCCGCGAGGCTTCGTCGCACGGCGTGACTGTAGGACATCGGCGTCGGGGTCGGCGGGCGCGACGGGGGCGAGTTGCCGCTGAGCAACGCACGTCCTGCCCGGGCGGGCTCGACCGCTGCCGCAATCCTCCGCGCTGAACAACACCAGCCCGCCGGTTACTGTTTCACCATGATCCTCTACACATGCCCCGCCGGCAAAGCAGGCGCGCCCGCCCACCCCTGCGCACGCGCCGCGAAGGCGCTCGACGATGCCGGCCACAGCTACGAGCGAAGGCAGGTCAAGGGCGGCACCATGCTGCTGTGGACCTGGCCGCGGCGAGCCCGCGACCGCGCCGAGATCAGGCGGCTGAGCGGCCAGAACGCGGTGCCGATTCTCGTGCTCGACGACGGCGAGGTGGTCACCGGCTCGGGCGCCGTCGTGCGCTGGGCGCGGGCGAACCAGCCTGCCGGCGCGGGTGCTCCGAGCTGAGCCGTCTGGGTGAGCGCGGCGACGGCCGCCGTGGCGCTTGCGTCTGGGCCCGGGCGGCGCGGATGTCCGGCCCGGGAGGTCGCGAGGCTGAGGGTCCGCGCCGGTAAAGATGGACCCTCACCAAAGGCACGCATGAATCGGGCAGCGCCGGCGCCGTGCGAGCCCCTCAGCCGGCGATCGCGTCGAGCCTGTCCAACGCCTCCTGGGGCAGCGTGAGCGCCGCAGCGGCGACGTTGTCGCGCAGATGCGCGACCGAGGAGGTGCCCGGGATGAGCAGGAGGTTTGGAGAGCGCTGCAGGAGCCAGGCGAGGGCGACGCTCATCGGCGTCGCGTGAAGCTCCGATGCGACCTCCGAGAGGGAATCGGACTGGAGTGGCGTGAAGCCCCCGAGCGGGAAATAGGGAACGTAGGCGATGCCCTGCTCGGCAAGCGAGGCGATCAGGGCGTCGTCCACCCGGTGGGCGACGTTGTAGTAGTTCTGCACACAGACGATCGGCGCGATCGATTGGGCTTCGGCGATCTGCTCCGGCGTGACGGTGCTGACGCCGAGATGCTTGATCAGCCCCTCTTGCTGCATTTCCGCAAGCGCGCCGAAGGCCTGCGCCAGGGAGCCGGGCTCCGGGGCGTCGACTCCGCCGAAGCGAAGGTTGACGACGTCCAGTGAGTCGAGCCCGAGGTTCTCGAGGTTCTCATGCACGGCTTTGCGAAGTTCGTGTGGCTCGCGCGCGTGGGGCCACCCGCCTTCGGCGTCGCGGCGGGCGCCGACCTTCGTCACGATCCGCAGATCCTCGGGGTAGGGATGCAGCGCTTCCTTGATGATCTGGTTGGTGACATGGGGACCGTAGAAGTCGCTCGTGTCGATGTGGGTGATTCCGAGCGCCACGACCTCGCGCAGGACTGCGATCGCCTCATCGCGGTCGGCAGGCGGACCGAAGACGCGCGGTCCGGCCAGCTGCATCGCGCCATACCCGACCCGTGTGACCGTCAGATCGTCCGCTAGGGAATATGTGCCTCCGGGCGGTTCCGTGTTAGCCATACCGATCCTTTCCATGAGGGGCGCCGGCCGAACCCGCCGGTCCGGCGCGCGCAACGGGCGAGCACTCGCTCGAGCGCGTTCCCAGAAGCCTACGCAGAGGCGACCGCGGGCCATCTGTTGTCCTGGCCCTCACGCGGGTGGTTGCGGATTCGGCGTGCGGCTCGCGCTCGAGCGTCGCACCTAGCGGCGACGGAGAGCCAGCCGCCGCAGCGAAGGGCCACCGTGGCCGAGCGTGGCCTCCGGTCCTGGGCCCTCGAGGCCTGAACCCGAGCAACTGAGGCGCAGCGCGGGCTCGTCTCGCGCTGACTGGCAGCGGTCAGTCGAGGTCGAATGCTGCTCGGATTGCTTCGGCAAGGACGCGCTCTTGGGGTTCGAGCAGGACGCCGATCTGCGTTCCGAGGGCGTTGCTGGGAATCGTGGTGATGTTGTCGCAGCTGACGACCGAGGCCCCGACGAGCCCGTTCGCTTCGTCGACGGTCACTTCGGTCGATAGGCCGCGGACCGTCGTGGTGATCGGCGCGACGGTGACGGTGCTGATATGTGGTCGCACGAGCTCGCGCGTGAGCACGAGCACCGGCCGTGCCTTATCCAGGTGGGCGATATGTATCGGCCGCATCAACGGAGCCCAGAGGGCAGGCCGGTTGCGTATTCGGCGAGCCCGGCGAGCTCGGGATCCGGCCCGGTGGCGCCAAGTATCTCGGCGTCTCTCGCGGCAATCATCCGTCGGCGCTCGCGCTCCAGTGCCCGCGTGACGACCGCCGCCCGACTGCGGCCGGCGCCCGAGGTGACGACGTCGTCCACGAACTCGACCAGCTCGTCGGGGAGCCGAACCGCGATCTGCTTGCTCATCCCATAATGGTACCAAAGCGGGAGCACAAGGATGCGCGGGGCCGCGACGCACACGCGTTCCAAACAGCGTTTACAGACCAAGGGACCCCAAGTGTCCGGCGAGCTGAGCGAGAACCTCTCGCCTTAGAAACCGGGGCCCCCGCCAACCGCTCGTGCCGTGTCGAATTGCCGAAGGCTCGCTGGCGCACGCAACGAGCCAGAGCTCAGCGCCTCTGGGCGTCTCTGCGATGGCGAACGGCGGCAACGCGCGGAGAGTCCTTCGCGCCCGGGCACAATCTCAAGCTAGTTCGGTGACGGTGGTGCGAAGGCCGTCCAAGGGTATGCGTGTGAGGTACCCAGCTCCCGGCGGTTGTCTGGCGTGAGCCATGCGGTGCAGGCCTCCTGGAATGCGGCACCCAGCCCGCTCTGCCACTACGGGGGACCCAGGAGTCGAACCTGACGCTGCGGTTTTGGAGACGACTGCCATATGGCCGTTTCGCCCAGTAAATCCGGGCTTTCGAAAGTGCTCCGCTGCACTCTCCGCTGCACAGTTTGTGATTGTGCGATATGGCACGTGGCATTTTTCGTCGTGATTTGGCGCAGTCATTACGGGATCGACGGCGGCGGGGGCGCCGGCCGCAAGCCAAATCTGCCGGACACTGGCGAACGCCCACGAGCAGCCAAACGCTGCCACGGCAGGCTCTACCCGCCGTGCGGGACCTGGGGGGCCCGCCGGCCGGTCGAGGTGCGAGAATGGAGCGCATGGCAACGGTGAGAAAGCAGACCATCCGGCTCGATCACGACGGGCCGCTGACGATTCCCACGGAGATCCGCGAGGCTGCGCATCTGCGCGAGGGAGACACGGTGCTTGTGGAGGCCGCGGACGGTGGCCTCATGATCCGCCACATCGATGACTCGCAGGCGGGCTTCTGGACGCCCGAGTGGCTCGAGGGCGAGCATGAGATCGACGAAGAGATCGCCCGCGGCACCACGGCGA
>JBEKSK010000130.1:0-7452 GCA_049517155.1 Solirubrobacteraceae bacterium | reverse complement strand
ACTGATTTCAACGAAGCCGAGCTCGCCTCGACGACATCCCTCGACCTGTACGAGACGATGCTCAAGCTCCAGCCTGATCGAGCGAACCCTGGCGCACTGTGGGGCGCAGCGAAACTCGTCAAGGGCGCAGCATGACGCCCACGAGAATCTGATCCGATGAGCGCCAACAGCAGGCTCGCGATAGCCATCCACGCATTGGAATGGGTCGAACTGCACGCCCGCCTAGGGGGAGGACCCGCCACATCCACCAACATCGCGGCGAGCGTACGGACCAACCCCGTCGTGGTGCGAAAACTGCTCGGGCAGCTGCGTGCGAGTCGACTGGTTGACTCCCACCGAGGCACGCCAGCAGGCTGGACCCTCGCCCGACCAGCAGCAGAGATCACGCTGCTGGATGTCAAGAAAGCCCTCGACGACGGACCCGCCTTCGCGCTGCACAGCTCCCCGCCGTCGCCGAACTGCCCGATCGGCTTCAGCATCAGGCCCGTCCTCGCCGACGTCTACCAGGCAGCCGAAGAAGCAGCCAACACCGCGCTGGCACACGTGACAATCGAACAGGCGCTCGACGAAACGCTCACCCGGTCAAACCAGACCCACCCCGAGCTATTCAAGAGGTTCGCGGAGACCATGGGCGCCTCCGCGTCTCCATAGAACGCTCCACCCGAGCATCAGGTCTACGCCGGTGACGGGATCGCGACCGGCTGACAGCTACCAGCGTCGCGCCCCTGACAGCGGTTGGTCGTCCCGACGGGCATATAGCGAGCGGTGGCGGAGATGCGCGAACGCCTGTTCGAGGAGGGGGTAGTGATGGGTCGCTCGACGCCGTCGAGCAGGCCGTCCCGGCAGCGAGTTTGGGAGACTCCGAGCATGGCAAGCGTCGTCGTTCGCCGCGCCTGCGCGTCGGATCTCGGCGCCCTCATGGCGCTGTATGCGGAGCTAGCGGCCGCCAAGACCACGGCGGCGGGCGGGGATCGCGCCACTTCGGAGCGGCTCTTGGCGGAGATCCTCGCTGATCCGAGACGCGAGCTGGCCGTCGCGTTGGTCGACGGCCAGGTCGTCGGAACCGCAGACCTACTGATCGTCCCCAACCTGACCCATCGCGGCAAGCCGTGGGCAATCGTCGAGAACGTCATCGTCGCCGGTACGGCTCGCCGGACAGGGGTCGGGAAGGCGTTGATGGCCCACCTCATCGAGCTAGCCCGCACGGCCGGCGTCTACAAGCTCCAACTGATCTCCGGCAAGCATCGCGCCGAGGCGCACGACTTCTACCGGAGCATGAGCCTCAACGCGGTCGCCGAGGGATTCAAGATCTATTTCGACGAATAATCCGAGGCCAACCGGTCGGTCGGGAGCGGACGGACGGCGAGCGCAGCGCACACGAGCAGGGGCGCACGCCCCGCGCCTGGGCGCGCGACGCCGCCCGCCGACCACGCACACGCCGCTCCGTGATCGCCCGCGCTCACCCGGGCGTCGGTTTACTCCTGTTGCTTTCGTTCCTCGCGGTGCAGCCGCAGGCTGAGCGAGACGAGGAACCAGACCATCACCGCGGCGAGAATGGTGGCGACGAGCCATGCTCCCATCGCGGCGAGGGCTACGCAGAGCACAAGCAGAATCGGCGCCGTCCCCCGGAACCAGAGCCGGTGAACCCACACCGGAAGGCGCCTCTGCGACGAGTGCGCGAAGCTCAACGCTGAGAGCAAGTAGCGGGACGCCAGAAGGCCATCTCCCAGTCCGGGCCGCATGGCTCGCCGTCATTCACGGCCCAGTAGCGCCGGATGGCCCGGACGGGAAGGCCATGATCCATTGCGACCGCGAGAGCACGAAAGCCCTCGCTGCGCTGGCCGGCGAATCCGAATCGTCGGCTCCGGGAAGCAATGGCCCTCGCCGTCCTCGCAAGACTCAAAGGTCTCGACGCCGACAGACCGCAGAACCTCAACGTACGGGGCGATCCCCGCATCCAAACCCTCGGGGATCGTTCAAACCACCTACCAAACAAAGGAGGGAACCATGAGCCAAGTCCTGATCGAACTCATCGTGGCCGGGGCGAGCGCGCTGCTGTCGCTGTACGCCGGGGCCCGATTCGAGATCGGATGCCGGAGAACGGATGCCGGAGAAAATTCCCCTATTGGCGGGGGATCTGCGTTGCTAACGTGTGCGTACTCGCCTCGCCTCATTGGGGGATCTGGATGTCCGGCTTTTCGTTGGCACGACGCGAAGGGCTCCTTGTGGAGCGCGTCGGTGAGGAGGTCGTGCTCTACGACCAGGACGCCGACGTCGCGCACTGCCTGCCGGCCAGCGTCGCCGCGGTCTGGGAGCACGCCGACGGCACCCGCAGCGACACGCAGATCGCCGCGATCACCGGACTCACGCGGGACGCTGTTCGCGACGCCCTCTGCGAACTCGACGCCGCCGGGCTGACCGCCGCCGCGCCCCACACCGACCGGCCAGGGCATACGCGCCGCGAGGCCGCCAGGCGAATCCTCGGCACCGGCGCACTGGCCGCCGCGGCACCACTCATCTACACGCTCGCGATCGCGCCCGCCGCCGCAATGGCCAGCGGAGCGACCTGCTCCAACTACCTTTGCGACGCCGGGACGATCTTCTCGAGCCCCATGGAGGCTTTCAACAGCGCCAACGATGAGTGCCTTGCGGCAAGCAACGGCTCGTGCACAACGTGCGCCGGGTCTGTGATCCAGCAAACCGTCGCCGGCGTCGGGACCGTTTACGGGTGGTCTGGCGTCTGTTCCGGCTGAACGCTGGACCGCGTGGTGGACGTTGGACGGGGTGAGCCAGACGCTGTCGCACGTGGACGGGCGGATCCTGAAACGCGGGGCGGTTCAAACTGAGACACTACCCGGCAATGCTCGATAATCTATCTTATGTATACAACCAAGGCCGGATCGAGAGGGGCAACGTGGCCTGAGCGGATACCGGGCCAGGAGTGCACCGGCCGCGCCGGAGGTTGTGGCGGTGACGATCGTTCCGTGCGCTCGAGGTGGCGGCGTGCGTGCGTTGCGTGACGAAGCGCCGCTCGCCGTCTTTGAACTGGGCTTGGCGGCTGCGAACCGGGCGTCTGCTAGCGCTGGTGTCGCCGAGGTCGGCCTCGCTCTCGCGTCCGGGCGTCTAAGGATGCACCGGCGCCGAGCCGGTTCTGGCCCCACCGCATCGACCTCGCTGCCCGCTTCTCCGCTTGTTATGTGAACTGGCGGATGACCCGGCGCAGAGTCCACATCGCAACACGCCGGCCCAGCGGACGCCGCGTCTTGGTCGGCGTCGCGGGTGTCGGCGCGCCTGCGGCGGGCTCTGGATCCCGGTTGCGTCGCGTTCCGGCGGCCCCGTAGAGAAGTCCGCCGAGCGTCGCGAGCGCGAGCACGATGAGGATTGCGGTGAGCGGGCTGAGCCCGCCAAATGTCGAGTCGTCGTGATCCACGCGCGCAAGCCTACGCGATTTGGCGCATCCGAGCGCAAAGTTGTGTGACGGCGCCGTTGACCACGCCGATTTGTGCTCCGACTGCCCCTGGAGCCTGTTTGACCGGTCGCCTAGGACTTCGCGCCGCGGCCCGGCCAGCGTCCGGTCAGACGCGCGAACTTGCGCCGCGAGGCCTGGTCGAGCAGGCCGCTGACGATGGCCGCGCAGGCACCCTCGAGCGCGAGCGCGAGGGCGAGCTTGGCAACCGAGGTCTGGCGCTCCTGCGCCCGCGGGGGCGGCGCGTCGTCGTCGATGACGCTCCACAAGCGCCTGTAGAGTCTCGTCGAGACGCGCGGGGCAATCCGTCCCGACACGATCTTCACCGGCGCAAACAGCAGCTTGGTCACGACGGCGCTCCCAGGCGCAGGTGCCGGCACATGCGTCAGTTCCCCCTCCTCATTGCTCTGCGGCTTCCGGCCCATTGGCGCAGACTATCCACAGCTCTCATTCGTCGCATCGGAAGCCTGCCCGGGCACGAACATTCGCGCAAAAACCGAATCTCGCGGTCACGGAATGTGTTCCGTAGGCCAACACTTGGTGCAGGAATCCAGCCGATGTCCGAACGGCCGCCCGCAATCGCCACCCAGGCCAATCGCACCGCGCGCGTGCGCTCGGTCGAGACCGCCTGGTTTGAGGCACCCGATGCCCGCCGCCAGGCCCGCGGGCGCCGCGTCGCACGCGATCTGGTTGAGCTCTCGCGCCTTCAGCGCGGCGATGAGCGGGCGCAGCAGGCGCAGGTCGATCTCGCCGTTTTTCTGCGCCAGATCTGCGCCGGTTACGGGCAGCTATCTATCGCCGGCCCCGATTCGCTTGTGGTCAGCAGCGACCCGCGCCGCCTGGCGCGGGTGCTGTCGGCGCTGCTCGACAACGCAGCGCTGCACGGGAAGCCGCCGATAGCCGTGCGCTACGACACGAGCGAGATCGTCATTGAGGACTCGGGAGGAGGCTTTGAGCCAAAGCTCCTTGAGCGTGCGACGGAGCCGTTTGTAACCGGCTCGCGGGCGCGGGGTCGCGGGATCGGTCTGGGGCTCGCGATCGCTGCGCGCCAGGCCGCATTGCTGGGCGCAGATCTGCGCTTGAACAACGGCCCGACCGGCGGCGCCAGCGCACGGCTCTGCTTTCGCGCCCGCGCTGACGCACCGCAGCCGGGCGCCTAGGCCAGATGCCTCGGGTCGTCACCGGGGCAGCCGCGGCCCGGCTCAGATCTCGATCCCCCACTCCGCTGTGTGTGTTTGCATCGGCTCGATGCGTATCAGGCCGTCGGCGCTGACGAACGCGTTCGGAGCGCAGGACATGGGCTCGACGGCGAGCGCGCAGCGGCGACGTTCAGGCGCGAGCGTGTCGCCGCTGTAGATCATCACGTAGTCGAATGCATCGTCCATCCAGAGCGTGACGCTCGCTTCGGAACCTACGAGTGACACGCGGGCGCGGCCGCTGCTGTCGCGCGCAAGGTCGTGAAAGCAGGCGTCCAATTCAAGTTCGCCGATCTCGCGCGGGGCGCGAAAGTCAAAGTGGCTGCCTGCGACCGCAACGGAGGAGACCGGAATCAGTCGCTCGTCGGCGACGAGCATGCGTTCGGCGGGGAGCGTCAGGCGCGCGCCGTCGATCGGACCGCCGATCGTCAGATAGGGATGGAAGCCGACCCCGTAGGGGCAGGCCGCGCTACCCAGGTTCTCGGCGCGCGTGCGGACCCCGAGCCCGGCATCGCTGAGCTCGTAATCGATGGTCAGGCCGAGCGTGAACGGGTAGCCGGCCATCGGGAACAGTCGCAGTCCCAAGGTCAGGCGGGAGGGCTCCCAGGCGAGCAGTTGCCAGTTGCGCCAGCGGACGAGGCCGTGGATGGCGTGGCCAAGCCCGGCGTCGCTCAGCGCCAGCTGCATGATCTCCCCATCCCAAACGTAGCGCCCGTCGCGCAGCCGATTGGGCCATGGCAGCAGCGCCTGGCCGCGGCCGCCGTCGGCGTGCTCGCCGCGCTCGAAGCCGTCGAGCACGTCACGCCCCCCGACGCTGTAACGCCGCAGCCCGCCCCCGACCTCGACGACGACGGCCCGTTGATCACCGTGGCGCAGCTCGAACTGCTCGCCCGAGGCGGCGAGGGTCATCAGTCGACCCACGGAGCGTGCCAGCGGCCAAGCCCGTGTATGAGGGCTTGGGACGCCTCCTGCGGTCCCCACGACCCGGGCGCATACGGATGAGCCGGGCCGGGCTTCGCGAGCAGCGGAGCAACGATGCGCCAGCTCTCATCGACAGCATCCTGGCGAGTGAACCGCGCGGCATCGCCGATCAGGGCCGCATGCAGCAGCACCTCGTAGGGCGTGGGCGGCACGCCGCCGTCGTCATCCATCCCCGTGGCGAGTGTGACCGGTGCCGGTCCCGCACGGTCGGCGCGCAGGCCGTCGAGGGTCAACTGGATACCGACCGTGGGATCGAGTCGTACGACCAGCTGATCAGGCTCGGGACGGCGGTGGCCACCGGCGACGAAGCCGAGCCGAGGCGGGTGGCGGAAGACCAGGCGCACCTCCGTCTGGGTCAGCGGCAGGCGCTTGCCCGTGCGGATGAAGAAGGGAACCCCCGCCCAGCGCCAGTTGTCGACCTCGAGACGCAGCGCCGCGTAGGTCTCGGTACGCGAGCGCGCAGCCACGCCGTCGATCTCGCGATAGCCCGTGTACTGGCCGCGCACATAGTGTGCCGGATCGGCGTCGGCGGTCGAGCGCAGAACCGCGTATTTGGCGTCCTTCAAGGTCGCGGCATCGGCGGCGGCGGGCGGCTCCTGGGCGGCGGCGGCCATCAGCTGAAGCAGATGGTTGACGACGACGTCGCGTAGCGCGCCGACCGGATCGTAGAAGCGGCCGCGGTCCTCGACGCCGAAAGCCTCGGCCATCGTGATCTGAACGCTCGAAATGTGACTTCGGTTCCACACCGGTTCGAGCATCGTGTTGGCGAAGCGCAAATAGAGGAACTGCTGCAGCCCCATCTTGCCGAGGAAGTGGTCGATCCGGTAGAGCTGGCTCTCGGCGAGATGCTTGTGCAGGTCGGCTGCGAGTTCGCGCGCGGAGGCGAGGTCATGGCCGAAGGGCTTCTCGACCACGACGCGAGCGCTCGACGGCAGAGCGCCGGCGGTCGCGAGCCCGGCAACGACGGTTGCGAACAGCGCGGGCGGGATCTCCAGGTAGAAGACGGGCGTGCGCGCGCCCGCGGTCGCCTTGGCGACCCGCTCGAACGTTCCCGGGTCCGCGAAATCGCCGCTGATGTACGACAGCCGCTTGGCTAAGCGGGCAAAGACCTTGGGATCGACATGCTCGCCGGTCGCGGCGATCGAGTCGTCGGCGTGCTCGTATAGCCGCTTGAGCGTCCAGTCGTCGGCCGCGACGCCGACGATCGGGCAGTCCAGCAGGCCGCGCGCCTCCAGGCGGTAGAGCGAGCGCAGCGTCATCTTCTTCGCGAGATCGCCGGTGATCCCGAAGATCACGAGCACGTCGGCGTGGTCACTCATCGCAGCCCCCCGCGGGTTGTGGCTGTGGCGTCGGTGGGCAAAACGCGGGCGACGCGTGGAGCCGGGCCTCCCGGCGCGCTCGCAGCAGCGGGTGGAGCGGGTCGTTCATTGCCGCGGACGCTACCAGCGCGACGTGCGGTGACTAATCTTGGGGGCGTATGAGACAGCAGCTTCGCCCACTTTTTGACCGCGTGGTGATCAAGGAGCTCGAGCCCGACCGGATCCGCCAGTCAGGCCTCGTGGTCCCGCCGGGCACGCACGAGCCGCCTCCCCAGCACGGAATCGTGCTCGCAGTCGGCACCGGCCTGGACTGGTGGGCGCAGGCGGGCATCGAAATGCCTGTTTCGCCCGGCGATCACGTGGTCTTCCCGTTCTCCGCCGGTAGCTGGGTCGAGATCGAGGAGGAGCGCCTGCTCGTCTGCCGCGTTGGCGAGCTGCTCGGCGTGCTGGAGTTCGTCGAGGAGCGCGCGGCGCTGCGCGAGCCGGACTG